>NZ_JBSGFD010000303.1:0-7027 GCF_053603215.1 Kitasatospora sp. NPDC004240
CTCGGTGGGCCGCCGCCCCGCTGTCGGCCGTTTTCGTGTGGTCGCTGCTGCGGCGGTGGGGGTGACCCCGGGCCCGCCGCGCGGGTCACTGCGGGGGTCAGGCGACCGGGGTGTACTTGTAGCCGACCCGGCGGACCGTCACGATGCTCTCCCGGTAGGCGGGTCCGAGCTTGCGGCGCAGCCGCGCCACGTGGACGTCCACCGTGCGGCCGTCGCCGACGTGGCCGTAGCCCCAGACGGCGGAGACCAGGTGGTCGCGGGTGTGCACCCGCTGGGGGTGCTCGGTGAGGTGGGCGAGCAGCTCGAACTCCAGGTAGGTGAGGTCGAGCAACCGCCCGTCGACGTGGGCGTTGCGGCGCTCCACGTCGACCGCGATACCCCGGTCGACGGGCCGCACCGGGCGGACCGCGGCGGCCGGCGAGGGCGCCGCCGCGACCGGCCGGGGCTGGGGGCGGGCGGGCGGGTCCGCGGTCTCGGCCGGGACCAGGACCAGGTAGCCGACCATCGGCCGGCCGCTCCCGTCGGCGGCCTGGGCACCGGGCTGCGTTCCGAACTGGGCCGCGAACTGGGCGCCGTACTGGGCGAGCAGGGCCTGCGGCAGCGCCGTCTGCGGCACCGCCGCGATCACGGTGGCGCCCTCGGGGAGGGCGGCGAGCAGGGACTGCGGCGGGAGGGCGGCCGGGACGGGACCGGCCGGCCCGGTGGCGTGCGGCAGGTTGGTGTGCGGCAGGCCGGCGTGCGACGGAGTGGCGTGCGGCGGGGTGCCGTTCGCCGGGTGGAGGGAGCGGACCGCGCGCAGGTGCGGGGTCGCGGTGGGCAGGGGAAGGGTGGCCGTGGAGGACATGGTGCCGCTCATTTCGCGCGTGACGGACGGGGTGGAGTCGTCTGCGCGTCGACCTGGCGGACCGCCGGGCTGACCTCGGGTCAGCGGGCGGCGCTACCGGGACGCGCCGGGCGAGCCCGGACACGTCTGGTCGAAGTGGTGCGGCTGTCGGGACGGCCAGAACGGCTCCAGGTCGAGGCGGCCCGGGCCGCCGTCCGCGAAGGGACTCACGGCGTCATGGAAGCGCGCGAACGCCCCCGAGGACCCCGCCCGGTGTGTCGCACCGGTCACGGAACCGTGCATGGTGCTCCCCCTCCCCGGGTCGTCGGTCTCCTCTCCCGGCGGTGGGCCGGGGCAGTCGTACCGTCAGAGCGTTCCACGTCAGGGCGGGTCGGGGCAAGCCACTGTCCACGGATGCGTCCACGATGCGGACAGACGGCGCTCAACGAGTGGTCGACGGCTGGTCGCCGGGTGGTCGACGGGGACTCCTCGGAGGCTCCTCGTGCGGCCGGCGGGGGCCCGCACCGACCCGCGCCCCGACCCGCGCTCAGACCCCCGCGCGGACGGCCGGGCGGCGGGCGGCGGCGTGCTCGACCAGGGCCACCAGCAGCTCCTTGCCGTCCTCCCGGCGCCGGGCGTCGCACAGCACCACCGGGATGTCGGGGTCGAGGTCCAGCGCGTCCCGGACGTCACCGGGCGCGAACACCTCGCTGCCCTCGAAGCAGTTGACCGCGACCACGAACGGGATGCCGCGCTGCTCGAAGAAGTCCACCGAGGGGAAGCAGTCCGCCAGCCGCCGGGTGTCGGCGAGCACCAGCGCGCCGAGCGCGCCGCGCGCCAGCTCGTCCCAGACGAACCAGAAGCGGTCCTGGCCCGGCGTGCCGAAGAGGTACAGCGCGAGGCCCGGCCGCAGGTCGATCCGGCCGAAGTCCATCGCCACGGTGGTGGTGCGCTTGGCCTCCACGCCCGCGGTGTCGTCCACCGGGCGGCCCAGCTCGCTGAGCTCCTCCTCGGTGCGCAGCGGACGGATCTCGCTGACCGAACCGACCAGGGTGGTCTTGCCCGCGCCGAAGCCGCCGGCCACCAGGATCTTCAGGGCGACGGCCGGGCCGCCGCGCCAGCTCGGTTCGTTCTCCGAGGAGGCGGGGGCGGCGGGGTCGGCGGGGGCGTCAGAGCGCACGGAGTCCATTGATCACGTCTCGCAGCAGGCGCTCGTCCGGCAGCTCGGCGAGCGGAACGGGTCGGGTGACGCTGATCAGGTCGGCGTCGTAGAGGTCGCCGAGCAGCACCCGCACCACGCTGACCGGCAGGTCGGTGTAGGAGCCCAGCTCGGCGACCGAGAGCGGCTCCCGGCGGCACCAGGTCAGGATGGCCTGGTGCTCCGGGTCGAGCAGGTGGGCGGGCACGGCGCCCGCGTCCGGCCCGGGGTCGGCGGCGGTGATCAGCGAGATCAGGTCGAACAGGCCGTCCTCGACGGGCCGGGTGCGTCCCCGGGTCATCGAGTACAGCCGCACCACCGGGCCGGCGTCGTCGTCGAACCAGCGGTCGTCGACCGGGGTGCGCGGCCGGAACAGGTCGACCTCCGGCCCCTCCCCCGCGTCCCCGTCCCGCCCGGCCGCCGCGCCCCGGTCCTCGACCTCGACCTCGGCCTCCGTGCCCTGCTCGGGCTGCGTCTCCTCCGCCATGGCCCCGCTCATCTCCCCGGCGGAGCGGTGGCGGTTCGCGGCTCGGCGGCCATGTGCTCGCCGACCCGCTTGACCAGCAGGGCCATCTCGTAGGCGATCTGGCCGATGTCGGCCTCCGCCTCGCTGAGCACGGCCAGACAGCTGCCGTCACCGGCGGCCGTGATGAAGAGGAACGCCTCGTCCAGCTCCACCATGGTCTGGCGGACGCCACCGACCTTGAAGTGGCCGCCGGTGCCCTTGGCCAGGCTGTGGAAGCCGGCCGCGACCGCGGCGAGGTGCTCGGCGTCCTCGCGGGCCAGGCCCTGGGAGGCGCCGGTGGCGAGGCCGTCGCTGGACAGGATCACCGCATGCCTCAGGGCCGCGACCCGTCCCACGAGGTCGTCCAGGAGCCAGTTGAGGTCTCCGGACGGCTGCGTCGAAGTGGTCATGAATCTGTTCCTTCCGCTGGAGCGGGTGGTGCCGGCGGTGCGGGTGGTGCGGTCCGTCGGGGTGGTGCGGGTAGGGCGGGTGGTGCGGGGGCCGGGGCGATCGCCCGCCGGGACGGGTCCGGGGGCTGCCACGCCGGTACGAGGGTGGGCCGGGCGGGTGCGCCCGGCACGGCGGGTGCGGCGGGTGCGGTGCGCGCGCGGTCGGCGCCGCGGCCGCGGGTGTAGCCGCGCTGGAAGGAGGTGAAGGTGGCCCGGGCCTCCTCGGGCGAGCGCTCCCGGGCGGGCTGCCCGGCGTCCGCCGAGGAGGACGCGGCCTCCTGCACCGCGCGTTCCTTCAGCTGCGGGGCGAGGCTCGCCTGCCGCACCCGGCGCGGCAGGCGACCCGGCCGGCCGGTGGGGGCGGGGGCGGTCTCCCGTGCGGCCTCGGCGTCCGGTGCGGTTACGGTCTGCGGGTCGGCCTCGGTATCCGGGGCGAGCCCGTTCTCCGGGCCGGCTCCCGAGGTGACCGGCAGGTCGGAGCGCCGGTGCCGGCCGGTGCCGGGGGCCTCCTGCCCCTCCGCGCCGACGGGGCGGACCTCGACCTGCTGGCGGCCCGCCTCCAGGCGGCCCTGGACCAGCTGCGTGCCGCCCGGGGCGACGGTCCGGCGGGCGGGTTCGCCGACCTGCTGGACGGAGCCGACGACGACGAGCTGTTCGACCTGATCGACGAGCAGCTCGGCCGTTAGGCCCTGGTGGACGACGGACCGAAGGGGCCGGGGAGTCCTCCCCGGCCCCTTCGGCCCTGTCCGGCGCGCGCTGTCAGCGGGAGGGACCGCGGCGGCCGTGGCGACGAGTGCGGCGGCCGGGGCCGGTGGCGGGGTCGGCGGCGGCGAGGCCGAGCGAGAGGGTGATCCGGGCGCCGCCGAGCGGGCCGCGGTCGATCCGCAGGGCGCCGGCGGTGGCCGCGGCGGCGCGGCGGGCGATGTCCAGGCCGAGGCCGGTGGAGCCGGTGCTGGCGCCGCGGGCCAGGGCGCCGTCCGGGTCGTCGATGCCGGGGCCGGCGTCCTCCACGGTGAGCTCGACGCTCTGCGCGGTGCGCTCCACCCGGACGGCGAACGCCGTCCCGGGCGGGGTGTGCCGGAAGACGTTGCCGACCAGCGAGTCGATCACCGCCGTGAGGTCGTCCTCGGGGAGCCGGACGGGCGTCGGCTCGGTGGTGATCTCCAGCCGGCAGGCGCGGTCCTGGTGACCCGCCAGGGTGGCCCAGAAGCCCGCCCGGTGACGGATCACCTCCGCCGCCTCCGTGCGGGGACCGGGACCCGCCGAGGACTCCCGCCCGGCGCCGGAGCGCGGACCCGCCGTCGTGCGGGTGTTCTCGGCGGCGGTGAGCGCGCGGCCCATCGGGCCGGTGGCCAGCGGGGTGCGGGCGGCGGCGATGATCGAGTTGAGCTCCTCCTCCAGCTGCGCCACGGCCGTGCCGATCCGGCGGGTGTCCGGGCCGGGGGCCATCCGGTCGGCGGCCAGGTGGAGGGCGGTCAGCGGGGTGCGCAGCCGGTGCGAGAGGTCGGCGACCAGCTCGCGTTCGGTGGCCAGCAGGTCGACCATGCGGTCGGCCATGGCGTTGAAGGCCCGCCCGGCGTCCCGCAGTTCCCTGGGGCCGCCGGGTTCCACCCGGATCTCCAGGTCGCCGGCGCCGAGGGCGTGCGAGGCCCGGGAGAGGGTCCTGGAGGAGCGCACCACCTGGGCCCCGAGCCGGTCGGCGACCAGCACCGAGCCGGCGATCAGGCCGACGGCCAGCAGGGACATCACCGCCCAGGAGGCGCTCACCCCGCGGGTGAGGTCGGCGTCGGGGACGAACTCCTCGACCACGGCCGTCCCGTCCTGGCCGAGCACCACGGGCTGGAGGTAGAGCCAGCCGCCGGGGACGTCCCGGGCGATCGACTCGCCCTCGTCCATCGCCCGGCGCAGCAGGTGGTCGGGGGCGTGTCCGGCCCCCAGGTGCCGGCCGTCGGGCAGGTGGACGCCCAGCCCGTCGCCCGGGTCCAGGCCGGAGACGGCCTGCTGGAGGTCGGCCGTGCCGGTGGTCAGGGCCAGTACGGGGGCCAGGGCGGCGGCCCGCTGCTCGGCGGCGGTGGTGCTCTGCTTGCGGGCCTGGTCGGCCACCAGCACGCCGAGGGGGATCAGGAACGCCAGCGCCACCATCGAGGTGACGGCCAGGGCCACCCCGGCCAGCGACCGTCTCACCGGGGCGTGACCATCTTGATCCCGACCCCGCGCACCGTCCGCAGGTACCGGGGGAGCGAACCGCGCTCGCCGAGCTTGCGCCGCAGCGCCGAGAGGTGGACGTCGATGGTCTGGTCGTCCACGTACGACTCGCGCCAGACCTCGGCGAGCAGTTGGCGCTTGGGCACCACCTGGTCGACGTGCCGGGCCAGGTAGGCGAGCAGGTCGAACTCCCGGCGGGTCAGTCTGAGCTCGACCCCGTCGAGGTGGGCCGCACGGCCGCGCGGGTCGATCGACAGCCCGCCCACCACGAGGGCCTCGCCCGGGCCGGTCGCCCGGCCGCCCACGCCGGCCGGCGGGAGGTGGGCGGCCGTGGAACGCCGCAGCACCGCGTTGAGCCGGGCCACCAACTGCCCGCCGGAGAACGGCTTGACCAGGTAGTCGTCGGCGCCGGCGTCCAGCAGCTTGATGATCTCCGCCTCGTCGTCGCGGGCGGTGGCGACCAGCACCGGCACCTGGGAGATGCCGCGGATCATGCGCAGCGCGTCCGCCCCGTCCAGATCCGGCAGCCCGAGGTCGAGCACCACGGCGTCCAGCGTCGCCCGGGTGACCTCGCGCAGCGCCCCGAACCCGTCGCCCGCGCTGCGCACCAGGTGTCCGTGGGCGCTGAGCACCTCCACCAGCGAAGCGCGTATCTCGGGTTCGTCTTCGACGACAAGGACGCTCGGCATGGGGGACACCGTAGCGGATCGTGGATGATGGCCCGCGTGCACCGCCTCGCTCGCTACCTGCTGGTTTGGATCTGCTGTACGGCCTTCGCCGTGACGGCCGTGTTCTTCGCGGTCGGCTTCGTCGTGGACTCCACGGCCGAGGTCCCGCCGACGGTCCGGACGGCGGCGAACGGGATCGGGACGGCCGATTCGGCGGTGGCGGAGAGCCCGTCCGCGGTGCCCGTCCCGACCGGCGGCCAGCCGTCCGCGGCGCCCTCGGGCGCGCCCTCCGCCGCGACCCCGGTCGGCTCGCCGACCGCCGGGGGCAGCCCGTCGGCGGCGAGGACCAGGACGGCGACCGCGCCCGGTACGGCCACGCCCGGCACGACCGCGCCCACCCCGCAGGGCGGTGGCGACCGGAGCGGCTCCTGCCCCGGCGGACCGGGTGTCTACACCGTCAAGTCCGAGGGCGGGCAGGTCACGGTCCGGTACGGCGCCACCGCCGTCTGCCTGGTCTCCGCGCTGCCGGCGCCCGGGTTCACCACCCAGACCTCCCAGGGCGCCGCGCAGACCCTCCTCGTCACCTTCTCCAGCTCCCACCACCGCTCCCAGATCACCTCCACGGTGCAGCCGCGCGCCCAGTCGTCGGTCCGCGAGACGGATCTCTGAGCGGGCCCGCGGGCATCCGCGCCGCGGCCCCGCCGGCCCCGAGCCCCCGGTCCGGACGCAGGTCGGACCGGGTTCCGGGGGTTTCGGGGGCTGTTCCCGAAGCGCAGGCTGCGGGCTTCCTTAGCCGTTCCTGAAGATCGGCCGCAACGGCGTGACAGGCGGTTCGGGCGGCCTATGCTCGCTGTCGCAGAGAGCCTCTGACGGCCCGCCGGACCGGCGGCGCGACAGGGCTCCACGCGCACACCGGACTCGCGGACCGGGGTGCGCCGACCCACCGTCTCCCGACGCCCGGCCCCACGGCCGGGCCGACCGCCGGGACACGGCAACCCTCACCCGATCCCGAGGTACCACCATGCCCAACGACCCCCGCGTGCCCCGGCGTCCGCGCCGCACCCCCGCCCACCGTGCCCTCCGGCGGCCACCCCGGCTGCCCCGGGCGGCCCTCGCCGGAGCGCTGCTGCTCGCCGTCGGCGGCACCGCGGCCACCGTCGCGGCGCTCCCCGCCCCGGC
>NZ_JBSGFD010000304.1:0-7011 GCF_053603215.1 Kitasatospora sp. NPDC004240
GCCGTCCTCGCGGCCGCCGCCGGCCGCTGCCAGTGCCGCGGCACCTGCGGCAAGAACCACGCCAAGGACGGCGGGCGCTGCCCCGCCGTCCACGGCGGCTACGGCCCCCGCCACGGCACCGGCCCCGTCCGCCTGGCCGCCGCCCCCGCCGAACCGGCCGACATCCTCCTGCCCGCGCACCACGCCGCCACCCTGCCCAAGGCCGCGCTGGCCGCTTGGTGCCCGGCCTGCCTCGACGCCACCACCCGCGCCGCCCGCAGGACCCGCCAGGCGGCCCACCCGCCGACCGAACCCGACGCCCTGTTCTGACCGACCCGAAAGGACCCGGGATGACCGTCACCACCGCCGCCCTGCCCCGCTTCGTCACCCAGCTCGCCCCGCACATCAGCACCGACACCACCCTGCCGTCTATCGGCGGCATCTACCTGGAGGCCGACGGCACCCACCTGCTCGCGGCCGCGACCGACCGCTACACCTTCGCCGTCACCCGCACCGAGGCCACCGAGCCCCAGCCGTGGAGGGCGGTCATCGCCCGCGCCGACCTCACCGCGCTGCGCGCCCTGTTCCCCGCCCGCCGCCGCCCCGCCGACCTCCACCTCACCCACAGCAGGGGCTGCACCCGCACCCCCGACGGGCTCCTCACCATCGGCGACGGCACCCGCTCCCTCACCCTGAACGCGAACGCCTCCCTGGCCCGCAAGTTCCCCAAGTGGCGGCCCCTGTTCGCCGCCGCCCTCGCCGCCGAGCCCCACCAGGACACCGAAACCCACTACAACGCCGACTTCCTCGCCCGCTGGGCCAAGGCCGCCGAGCACTGGCAGCCGCTCACCACCTGGTCCGCCGGCCCCGGCAAGCCCCTGCTCGTCGCCGCCGGCCCCGACTTCCTCGGCCTCCAGATGCCCGTGCGCTCCGGCGATCACAGGCCCGAAACCCCCGTCCGCGACCGCCAGGACCGCACCGCCCTGCGTGCCGTCTGGGCCGACACCCTCCCCACCGCCCGGCGTCTCAAGGCCGCGTAGGAGTCCCGCCATGACGATCCGCGCGATCACCTTCCACATCGTCAGCTGCGACGTGTGCGGCGACGAGGACACCGACGACTGCGTCATCCCGCTGTTCGACACCCCGCAGATCGCCGCCAACCACGCCCGCCGCTGCGGCTGGCTCGTCACCGCCGACCAGCGCACCATCTGCCCCGACACCGACCAGCACCACCGCACCGCCCTCGACGCCCTCATGCCGCCCGAGCCCACCAGCGACGTCGACGGCCAGCAGTCGTTCGACACCGACCCGGCCACCTGACCACCCAACGCCCCGGAGCGGGCCGGTGGCCATCGCGCCACCGGCCCGCCCCGCCATCAACACCCGACCAGGAGGTCTCCCGTGCCCGCACCCGACTGGCACCATGCCCTGGCGGCCGCGCAGTTCGCCGCCGCCCGCGGCCTGCGGGTCTTCCCGCTGGCCCGTAGCAAACGGCCCGCCATCCCCAGCCCCCACCCCGGCGACCCGCGCTGCCGGGGTGCCTGCGGCCGGCTCGGCCACGGCGTCCACGACGCCACCACCGACCTCGACCGGCTCCGCGAGCTGTTCGAGGCCGCCCCGTGGGCCACCGCCTACGGCATCGCCTGCGGCCAGGCCCCGTACCACCTCATCGGCATTGACCTGGACGTCAAGCACGGCGCCGACGGCCCCGGCAACCTGCACGCCCTCGCCGACCGCCACGGCTTCCGCATCCCGCCGACCACCACCGTGGCCACCCCCAGCGGCGGCCTCCACCTCTGGCTCACCGCACCACCCGACGCCCGGATCACCAACTCCGCCGGCGACCTCGCCCCCGGCATCGACGTACGCGGCACCG
This sequence comes from Kitasatospora sp. NPDC004240, assembly GCF_053603215.1. Classification (NCBI taxonomy): domain Bacteria; kingdom Bacillati; phylum Actinomycetota; class Actinomycetes; order Kitasatosporales; family Streptomycetaceae; genus Kitasatospora; species Kitasatospora sp. NPDC004240. The sequence goes on from NZ_JBSGFD010000304.1 coordinate 1,856, forward strand.
CCGGCTACCTCGTCGGCCCCGGCTCCCGCACCCAGCACGGCACCTACGCCTTCGCCCCGGGCGCCGACCCAAACACCACCGCCCCCGCCCCCGCCCCCGCGGAGCTGCTCGCCCTGCTCGCCCCTGCGCCGCCGCCCGCGCGCATGCCCGACCCCGAGGCCCTGCGCCGCGGCATCCGGGTGCAGAGCGCCTACGTCCAAGCCGTCCTCGACGGCGAAGCCGCCAAGATCCGCGCGCAGCAGAGACCCGGCCGCAAGAACCGGCTGTTCGCCTCCGCCGCCCGCCTCGGCCAGCTCGTCGCCACCGGTACCGTCCCCGAACCACTCGCCCACGACACGCTCCTGAGCGCCGGTCTGGCCTGCGGCCTGACCGAGCCGGTGTGCGAGCGGACCATCCGCCGCGGTTTCGACCGGGGCGCCGGACCTACACCACGCGCGGCCTGACCACCTCCCGCGCCGTGCGGGGGCGGAAAAGCGCTTCTCCGCCCCCGCACCGGCCGGGCCTGCGCCATCAAGCCCGCCACTGACTCCACCGGCCAGAAAGGGACATCCGTGGCCCGCATCCCCCTTCACACCCCGCACCCGTCGGCGGGCCGTGCACCTGACCGGCCCCACCGGGCCGTCGCATGACCCGCCCCGCCGACCCGAGGGACACGACCCCCGGCCCGAGGCTGCGGATCGTCGGCGACGACGAAGCGCCGTGGCCGGACGAACCAGCCCCCGACAACGGCCCCTGGGCCGCCCCCGAGCCCGCACCCCGACCCACCGCCACAGAGGCGCCCACGACCCCTCCCAGGCCCCGCACGGTGTGGTCGGCGGCCGACCTCATGGCCACCGACTTCCCCGAACCCCGCTGGGCCGTCCCCGGGTTCTTCGCCGAAGGCGTCAGCCTCCTCGCCGGACCACCCAAGGTCGGCAAGTCCTGGCTCTCCCTGGGCTTGGGCCTCGACGTCGCTGCCGGCCGCCCCGCCTTCGGCAGCGTCGAGGTCGAACCCGGCCCCGTCCTCTACCTCGCGCTGGAGGACACACCCCGCCGTCTCAAGACTCGCATGGGCAAGCTCCTCGCCGGACGCGAAGCCCCCAAAGCCCTCACTCTCGTCACCGAGTTCCCCCCGCTTCCCCAGGGCGGCGCCGACGCCCTCGACCGCTGGCTCACCCAGAACACCGACCCCCGCCTCGTCGTCATCGACGTCTTCGCCAAGGTCCGCGGCCAGTCCCCGCCCGGCGTCGCCGCCTACGACGCCGACTACGCCGCCATCGGCCACGTCAAACAGGTCGCCGACCGCCACTCCGTCGCGACGATCCTCGTCCACCACGTCCGCAAGATGGCCTCCGACGACTTCCTCGCCGAAGTCTCCGGCACCAACGGCCTCGCCGGCGCCGCCGACGCCACCCTCGTCCTCAAGCGCTCACGCGGAAAGGCCGACGGCGTCCTCCACATCACCGGCCGCGACGTCGACGAAGCCGAACACGCCCTCGAATTCCAGCCCGACACCGGCAGCTGGCTCCTCCTCGACGGCCCCGCCAGCGATCACACCATCGGCGACACCCGCTCCCGGATCCTCGCCCACGTCCGCGCCAACCCCGGCAGCAAACCGAAGGACATCGCAGCCGCCACGGGCCTCGACTACGCGAACACCCGCCAGACCTGCACCCGTATGGCCAAGGACGGCCAGCTTCGCACTGACACCAGCGGCGCCTACGTCGTGCCATGAACTCCGTGACAGGCGGGAGCACCCCTGGACTGTCACAGCTGTCACAGCTGTCACCGAGGGCCACTGACCTGCGCAGATGTCGGTGACACCCGCAGTGACAGCGGAATGCAGCCGAGGCCCGCCGCGACGGGCCGCCACACCCACCCGAGACTGGTCCCTGGATTCTGGAGCAGACATGCCCAAGAACGCCGCGCTGCCCGGCGACGGACAGACCGACCCCCGCTTCGTCGTCCTCACCTGCGAGGAACTGGCGGAGTTCCTCAAGCTCCCCTCGGTCGAAACCGTCTATCAGTGGCGCCGGAAGCACACCGGACCGCAGGGCTTCCGCGCCGGGCGCCACGTTCGCTTCACCCTGGCCTCCGTCCTCGCGTGGATGGACAGCCAGGCCCGCAAGGACGCTGCCTAAACCCGTTGATCGCCTGGCAGAAGGCCCGTGACGCCGAACGTCACGGGCCTTCGCTGTGCTCTACCGAAAGGAGGCCGGCCGCATGGCTGGCCACGTTCAGGACCGCTGGTACAAGACCGAGACCGGCCCCGACGGCAAGACCCGCCGGATGAAGTCCGAGCGCTACGGCACGGGGATGCGCTATCGGGCCCGGTACATCGGGCCCGACGGCAACGAGAAGAGCAAGAGCTTCCCCGACCGCAAGAAGCGGGAGGCGGATCTCTGGTTGGCGCAGACGCGCGCCGACATGGAGCGCGGGCAGTACGTGGATCCCAAGGCCGCCCGCACGACGTTCCAGGAGTACGCGCTGCGGTGGTTGGCCTCCCAGACGACGGACGCTGTCACCCAGGAGGGCACAGAGCGGCGGCTCCGCCTGCACGTGCTCCCGTATCTCGGCTCCCGCCCGATGGGGACGTTCCAGCCCGTCCACATCCGCGAATGGCTCAAGCGGCTGGAAGGATCCGGCCTGGCGGCGTCGTACATCGGGATCATCTACACCGACGCCCGAGCGGTGCTCTCCGCCGGTGTGGACGACGGCTTCCTCGCGCGGAATCCCTGTGCTTCCCGGTCGGTCCGCCAGCCGACGTCCCATCGGGAGCGTGTCGTCCCGTGGACGGCCGAGAGGCTGTTCGCGGTACGGGCCGGGCTCCCGGAGTCTCTTCGGCCGGTGGTGGATCTCGGGGGAGGGTGCGGGCTGCGGCAGGGGGAGATTCTCGGCCTGGCGGTCGACGCGATCGACTTCGAGGCGGAAACCCTGCGCGTCGTCTCGCAGGTCAAGCTTCTGCGGCAAGGGCTGATCTACGCGCCCCCGAAGGGCAACAAAACGCGTGACGTACCGCTGCCGGCGGCTGTCGCAGCCATTCTCAAGGAGCACCTCGCGGCCTTTCCCCCGACTGCGGTGACGCTCCCGTGGCGGACGTGGGACGGACCCAAGGTCACCAAACTGCTGCTCTTCACCGATGCGGCAGGGGAGACCTTCCGCCGCTCGACGTTTAACCAGTCGTTGTGGAAGCCCGCGCTGGCGGCCGGGGGAGTGATCCCGGCCCCGCGGCCCGGGCAGCCGCCTGCGAGCGCGCCCCGGGACGGGATGCATGCCCTCAGGCACTTCTACGCCTCGGTGCTGCTCGACGCCGGCGAGAACATCAAGGCCCTGAGCGAGTACCTGGGGCACGCGGACCCGGCCATCACCCTGCGGACCTACACGCACCTCATGCCGAGCAGCCCGGACAGGACCCGCCGGGCCGTGGACGCCCTCTACCAGGACCCGGCCGAGCGTTCCGACGGCCCGTAGACGGCCCAGGGAGGACAAGCCGATGGCTCCCACCTGAATAACCGCAGGTGGGAGCCATCGGGAGGGCTCGATCAGAGCAGGGTCGACCAGTAGTACCAGAAGCGGTTGAGGATCAGCAGGGCGATCACCGCGTACGCCAGGGCCGGGACCACCCAGTGGTAGCGGGCGGCCTCCCGGACGACCGGGCGCAGGCCGGCGGGGACGCGGATCACGCCGGTGCGCAGGTTGTGCAGTGTGGTGTACCAGAACAGCGGGATCATCGCCGCCCAGACCACCATGCAGTACGGGCAGAGCGCGCCGATCTCGTACAGGGCCTGGTACATCAGCCAGCTCACGAAGCCGATGCCGAAGAGCGTCCCGGCCTGGAGGCCGAGCCAGAACCAGCGGCGGAAGGACGCCCCGGCGAGCAGGCCGGCGCCGATCGTGATCACCACGGCGAAGCCGATCAGCCCGAGCAGCGAGTTGGGGAACCCGAAGGCCTCGGCCTGGTCGCTGCGCATGATCGAGCCGCAACTGATGATCGGGTTGATGTTGCAGTTGGGGACGTAGGACGGGTCCTTCAGGAGCCTGATCTTGTCCAGGGTGAGGACCACCGAGGCGAACAGGCCGAGGGCGCCGGTCACCAGCAGCAGGACGGCGAACCGCCGCGGCGGCGCGGTCACGGGGGCGGCGGTGGTCACGGGGGTGGCGGCGGTCATCCGGTCACCTGCTTCACCGTCGCGGTGAACTGTTCGGGCGTGATCGCCGCGCCGTTCTTGAAGACCTCCAGCTTGGTGCCGTCCAGCCGGACGGTCGGGGTGCCGGTGACACCGCCGGCGTCGAAGGCCTTGTCCACCTTGGCGGCCCACGGCAGGTAGGTGCCCTCGCGGACGGCCTTGACGAAGCCGTCCGTCGTCAGGCCCGGGACCTGGCCGGCCAGGTCGAGGATCTTGTTGACGTCGCCGAAGCCGTCCTCGCTCTCCGCGGGCTGGTTGGCGTAGAGCACGTCGTGGAACTGCGCGAACTTGTCGACGCCCTCGTTCAGCGCGGCGCCCGCGGCGGCCAGCGCGGTGTGCGAGCCCTTGCCGCCGAGGCCCTTGTCGAGGAAGGCCGCCAGTTTGTACTCGATCTTGTACGTGCCGGCGTCGGCCAGCTGCTTCATGGTGGAGCCGGTGGTGGTCTCCACCTTCTCGCAGTACGGGCAGCGGAAGTCCTCGAAGACCTCCAGGGTGTGCGGGGCGTCGGCCTTGCCGTAGGTGATCACGGTGCCGTCGGCGCCGCTCGTGTGGGCGGGGACGACCAGCGGGCCGTCGGTGCCGGCCACCGAGGAGCCGGCGCCGGAGGAGCCGCCGACGGCGAGGGCCACGCCCCCCACCAGGGCGAGGACGGCGGCGGAGGCGGCCCCGACCACGACACGGCGGCGGATCCGGGCGGAACGCTCGGCGGCCTCCCGCTCCTGGCGCATGCGCTCGGTGGCGGCGCGGCGGGCGGCCTTGCGGTCGGCGTTCTGGCGGTTGGTGCTCATGGGGTGACTCGTCCTGTGCTCTGTCGCGTACGGAACGCGTACGGGAAGGGGTGCGCGGGGAGCGGCCGAGCGCCGTGAAGGCGGCGGGCTCAGGCCGGGACGAGCACCGGGGGGCCGCGCCGGACGGCGGGGCGGAGCAGGACGTTCCCGGCGGGGATCCGCGGCCGGCTGGCACGCGGGAGCGGCACCCGGCGCACCGGGC
>NZ_JBSGFD010000305.1:0-6962 GCF_053603215.1 Kitasatospora sp. NPDC004240
ATATCGCTGTGAGGCCCTTTTTTCGAAGGCGGATCGCGGGCCCCGCTCTCAGGTGCCTCGCGGACACCCCAGGTCACTGCCGGGAACCGGCCTCAGGCGATCGCTCCCGCCTGTCCGGTGAGCACCTCGACGGCCGCCAGACCGCAGACCCGGGCGGCGCCGTGGGTGGCGATGTGCAGCGCGCCGACCGGACCGGACTGGGGGATGCCCATCTCGACCACGGCGGCGTCCGGACGGGCCGCCACCAGACGGCCCAGCGCGGCGGACATCCAGCCGTGGCGGTGGGCGTCCCGGACCACCAGCACCAGCCGGCGGCCCTCGGCCTCGCCCACCAGCGAGGCGACCAGGGCGTCCAGCCGCTCGGCGCCGGCCGCCTCCGGGCCGACCGTACGGGCCAGCGTGCCGGGGAAGCGGTCGGCCAGCAGCTCGGCCACGCCCCACGGCGTCTCGTCGCCGACCGCGATGTTGCGCTCGGCGGAGAAGGACACCACGTACGGGCGCTCGGTGACCGGCAGGGCCTCGCGGCCCGGCGCGCGGACCACCCGCAGCGCCCGGCGGGCGGCCCGCAGGCCGACCGCGAGGTCCGGCTCCAACTGCTCGCCCTGGGCCGCGATCCGGCCCCAGCTGCCGAGCGAGCGCACCCGCGCGGCGGCGTCGGCCAGCCGCTCCTCGGAGAGCCGGCCGGCCCGCACCGCGGCCACGATGGAGTCGCGCAGCATCAGCACGGTCTCCTCGTCGCAGAGGCCGCCGCCCACGCAGATCGCGTCGGCGCCGGCCGCCAGGGCCTGCGCGGTGCCCTCGCCCATGCCGACGGTGTCGGCGATGGCGCCCATCTCGATCGCGTCGGTGACGATCAGGCCCTGGTAGCCGAGCCCGCCGTCGGCCGGGGCGGCGCGCAGCAGGTCGGTCAGCACGGCCGGGCTGAGCGTGGCCGGGCGGCTCGGGTCGAGCGCCGGGACCATGATGTGGGCCGTCATGACGGCCTTGGTCCCGGCGGCGATCGCGGCCTGGAAGGGGATCAGGTCGCGGGCGCGCAGGGTCTCGACGTCCACGTCGATCAGCGGCAGGCCGTGGTGCGAGTCGACGTTGGTGTCGCCGTGGCCGGGGAAGTGCTTGGCGCAGGCGGCGACGCCGGCCGACTGCAGGCCCTCGACCCAGGCGGCGGTGTGCCGGGCGCACAGCTCGGGGTCGGCGCCGAAGGAGCGCACGCCGATCACCGGGTTCTGCGGGTTGGAGTTGACGTCGGCGGTCGGCGCCCAGTTGTAGTTGACGCCGCAGGCGGCCAGCGCCCGGCCGAGCTCGCGGGCCACGTCCCGGGTGAGCAGCGGGTCGTCGATCGCGCCGAGGGCCAGGTTGCCGGGCCAGGAGGAGCCGGCGCCGACGTCGAGGCGGGTGACGTCACCGCCCTCCTCGTCGATGGCGATGAGCAGGTCGGGGTTCTCGTCGCGCAGCCGGCGGGTGAGCGCGGCGAGCTGGACGTGGTCCGTGACGTTGCGGCCGAACAGCGCGACCGAGCCGAGGCCGGCCGCCAGGTGGCGGCGCAGCCACTCCGGCACCTCGGTGGTGCCGACGAAGCCGGGCTGCAGGACGGTCAGCGCGTCGCGGTGCAGCTGATCGCTGACCGGCGCGGTGGGGACGAGGATGCTCACGGGTCAGCCCTTCACGGCACCGTCGGTGAGCCCACCGACTGCCTTGCGCTGCAGGAAGATGAACAGGATCAGCACCGGAATGGCGAAGAGGGTCGAGGCGGCCATGGTGGCGCCCCAGTCGTTGCCGAAGACGCTCTGGAAGGTGGTCAGCCACAGCGGCAGGGTCTGGCCGCTCTGCTTGTTCAGGATCAGGACCAGCGGGAACTCGTTCCACGCGGTGATGAAGCCGAACAGCGAGGTGGACATCAGGCCGGGGGCCAGCAGCGGGAAGATCACCTTCACGAAGGCCTGGGTACGGGTGCAGCCGTCCACCATCGCCGACTCCTCCAGCTCCTTCGGCACCGCGGCGATGAAGCCGCGCAGCGTCCAGATGGTGAAGGGCAGCACCATCATCATGTAGAAGATGGTCAGCGGGACCAGGCTGTTGAGCATGTCGTTGTCGCGGGCGATCAGGTAGACCGCGATGGTCATGACCTCCCAGGGCGCCATCTGGGCCGCCATCACGACCAGGACGAAGGTCTTGCGGCCGCGGAAGCGCATCCGGGCGATCGCGAAGGACGCCAGGGTGGCGATGACCAGCGAGCCGAGCACCGCGCCGACGGTGACGATGACGCTGTTGGAGACGTACGTCCAGAAGCCGTCGACCTCGATGGCCCGGGTGAAGTGCTCCAGCGTGCCGCCGATCGGCAGGAACACCGGGTCCTTGCTGATGATGTCCTTGTCCGCCTTGAAGGCCGTGGAGACCATCCAGTAGACGGGGAAGATGAAGAAGACGAAGAGGACGACGGCGATGACGTTGGGCCAGGTGCGGCCGATGAGCGAGCGCCTCACAGCTCGTCCTCCTGCTTCAGAATGATGCGGAAGTAGTACGCCATGAGCGCACCGAGCATCAGGATGGTGAGCACGGCGATCGCGGCGCCGATGCCGAAGTGCTGGTTGCCGACGCCCTCGACGAAGGCGTAGACCGGCAGGGTCTCGGTGGACCGCTCGGGGCCGCCCTGGTTGAGCGCGTAGACCTGGGTGAAGGCCTTGAAGATCCAGATCACCTCCAGGAAGGTGGTGGCGACCAGGAAGGGCTTCAGGCTGGGGAGGATCACCGAGCCGAAGATCTTGAACGCGCCTGCGCCGTCCATCCGGGCGGCCTCGTAGAGCTCCTTCGGGATGGTCGTCAGACCCGCGTACATGTTGAACGCGACGAAGGGGATCGAGCCCCAGACGAGCAGCAGCAGGATGACGAAGAAGGTCGAGTACTGGGTGCTGTACCAGTTGTAGTTGGCCATCGAGTGCCAACCCAGCTGGTCCAGGAACCAGTTGACCACGCCGAAGCGCGAGTCGAAGAGCCAGGTGAAGACCGTGGTGCTGGCGACCACGGGCATGGCCCAGGCCAGCACCAGGGAGATCGACAGCGCCAGCCGCATCACCTTGCCGAGGCGGTTGAGCAGCAGGCCGACCAGCACGCCGCCGATCATGATCAGCGCCACGTTGAGGACGGTGAACGCGATGCTGCGGAGGGTGACGTCCCAGAACTCCTCGCTGGTGAGCTGCTCGGTGAAGTTCTCGAAGCCGTTCCACTCCGTCAGGTGCTGGATCAGCTGGCGGCGGTTGAGGTTCTGGAACGAGATGAGGACGGTCTTGAGCAGCGGCCAGCCCAGCAGCAGCAGGGTGGCGACGATCGCCGGCAGCAGCAGCAGGTACGGAGCGCTGCGCGAGAGCAGGCTCGGACCGGACTTCGCCGGTCTGGCTCCGGACGGAGCGCCGCCCGGGACGAGGACGTCGTTCTTGATGCGGCCCGCGGCGACCTTCTCCGGCTCCGGGGACTGTGTCTGCACCCGCTCCGAATGCACAGCCATCGTTCTCTCTTCCTTACAACCTGACCACGACGGGTAGGCGCCGCCCACCGGCTCCCCGCCGGGAGTCGGTGAGCGGCGCCGCTCGGTGCTACTGCTTCTGCGCGAGGCGCTTGGTGATCTCGTCGTCGTACTTCTTGGCCGTGGCGGCGTAGTCACCGCTCTGCAGGGCGGCGGTCAGGAAGTCCTTGATCGGGTTCGGGTTGTTCTCGACGTTCGCCCAGGACGGGATGTTCGGGGTGATCGCGCCGTTGGCGGACGCCGGGAGGGCGGCCTTGGCGAAGTCGCCGGAGACCTGCGCGTTGAGCGCGGTCTTGTTCGGGATGCTGCCGCCGGCGGCGACCTTGCCCTCGTGCTTGTCGTTCATGGCGATCTTGAGGAAGCCCTTGGCCAGGTCGGTGTTCTTCGACGCCTGCGCGATGGCCAGGTTGGAGCCGCCGAGGAAGACCGAGGAGGGCTTGTCGGCGGTCTTGCCGGGGAGCGGGAAGTAGCCGATCTTCTCGGCGGCCAGCTCCTCGGGCTTCGGGACCTCCCAGCCGAGGCCGATGATGGCGCCGACGTTGCCCTTGGCGAAGACGTCCTTCTGCTGCGGGGTCGCCTCGTCCTTGTCCTTGGGGGCGGTCGAGTAGCTCTGCAGCTTCTTGAAGGTCTCGAAGGCCTTCTGCGCCTCGGGGGACGACAGGTTGCCGACCCACTTGTCGCCGTCCTTCTTGACCAGCTTGCCACCCTCGCTGGTCAGCAGGCCGAAGTAGGTGTACCACTCCTGGCCCGGCATGTAGATCGGCTCGGCGACGCCGGCCGCCTTCAGCTTGTCCAGGTCCGCGTAGAACTCGTCGAGGGTCTTCGGGGCGGCGGTGATGCCGGCCTTGGTGAAGAGCTCCTTGTTGTAGGTGACGACGCGGTTGCTGAAGTACCACGGGGCGGCGTACTGCTTGCCCTCGAAGACGGCCGACTCGTTGAGGTTGGCGGCCCAGTCGTTGCCGCCCAGGTCGGCCTTGTCCTTGGTGATGTCGAGGAGACCACCGGTGGCCGCGTAGCCCGCGGTCTGGGTGTTACCGATCTCCAGGACGTCGACCGAGCCCTCGGACAGCGCGGTGGTGATCCGCTGGCCGATGCCGTTCCACTTCTGCTCCTGGATGTTGAGCTTGGCGCCCGGGTAGGCTGCCTCGAAGTCGGCCTTGACGCTGTCCGACCAGCCCTTCGGCGCGGAGCCGTCCATCAGCCAGACGGTCAGGGACTTGCCGTTGTAGTTGGCGGCGGAGGAGGCCGAGCCACCCTCCGCCTTCTTGCCGTCCGAGCCACAAGCAGCCAGACCGACGACCATAGCCGCGACGCCGACCGCCGCGATGAGCTGACGCTTCACGCCATCCTCCTGAGGGATGCCTGGGTTACCCCCGTCGGGTGGCTGCGGCAGACCCACACGAAGCGGGAGGAAAGGTGCCGCGGACCCCAGCGAACGGGTGGGGGATTCATAGGACCGGCCTAGTGGTGTAGACCAGATGCCTGGAGCTTGGCCTAGACCAATGGGCCTGTCAACGGCTGTTCGGGCAATCATCGGCACCCGTTATCAAGCCGACACCGCACATCGTTCATCGCGTGATGAGGTATTCGTTCCGTAGCCATACATGCAACGATGTGAGGTGTTAACGATGTGGCGGGGCCCGCAACGGCCCCGCGAGAAGCGGGAGACAGGTCCGATGAGCAGCGACGGGGGCACCACGGCCCAGGTCCACGACCCCCAGGTGAAGAACCTCCCGGGCCAGGCCGGCACGGACCCCACCGCACGGGTCCCCAAGTACTACGGCCTGAAGCGGCACCTTCTCCAGCTCACCGAGACGCAGCCCGCCGGCACCCCGGTCCCGCCGGAGCGCGCGCTGGCCGCCCAGTTCGACACCTCCCGCACCACCGTCCGCCAGGCCCTCCAGGAGCTCGTGGTCGAGGGCCGGCTGGAGCGCATCCAGGGCAAGGGCACCTTCGTCGCCAAGCCCAAGGTCGCCCAGGCCCTCCAGCTGACCTCCTACACCGAGGACATGCGCGCCCAGGGCCTGGAGCCCACCTCCCGGCTGATCGAGATCGGCTACATCACCGCCGACGAGCGCCTCGCGCCGCTGCTGGACATCAAGCCCGGCGGCCGGGTGCTGCGGATCGAGCGCCTGCGGCTGGCCAACGGCGACCCGATGGCCATCGAGGTCGCCCACCTGTCCGCCAAGCGCTTCCCCGCCCTGCGCCGCAACCTCGCCAAGCACAACTCGCTGTACACGGCCCTGCGCGAGGTGTACGAGGTCACCGTGGCCGAGGCCGAGGAGACCATCGAGACCACCCTGGCCGACCCGCGCGAGGCGGGCCTGCTCGGCTCCGACCTCGGCCTGCCGATGCTCCAGCTGTCCCGGCACTCCTTCGACGCCGACGGCAACCCGGTCGAGTGGGTACGCTCGATCTACCGCGGCGACCGCTACAAGTTCATCACCCGTCTCAAGCGCCCGGAGCAGGACGTCTCCTGACCCCTCCGCGCGCGGCGGACCCCAGGTCGGACATCCCCTGCACCGACCGGCTGTCATGCCCGGGGGCGGGGCGCCCGCCGCCCCTCCCCCACCGAGCCATGCCCTTTTGGGCCGCACAGTAGGGGGATCTGTTGCAGTTCGGACTTCTCGGCCCCACCCTCGTCCAGGACGGCACCACCGTCCGGCCCGTACCGTCGGGCCGCCGCCGCACCCTGCTCGCCGCGCTGCTGCTGCGCGCCAACCGGAGCGTCAGCGGTGCCGAGCTCATCGAGCTCGTCTGGGACGGCCGCCCCACCCAGGGCGCCCGCGCCACCCTGCACAGCCACGTCACCCGGCTGCGCCGCGCCCTCGGCCCGGAGGCCGGACGCCGGCTGGCCACCGACCAGGACGGCTACCGGCTGACCGTCCTGGAGGGCGAGTTCGACATGGCCGCGTTCCAGTCGGGCGCCGCCCTCGGCCACAGCGCGTACGTCGCCGGCGACTGGGCCGCCGCCCACCGGCTGTTCGACACCGCGCTGGCCCTGTGGCGCGGCGAACCGCTCTGCGACGTCGACCACGACCGGCTCCGCCAGGAGGCCGCCGCCCGGATGCTGGAGACCCGGCTGAACGCGCTGGAGTGCCGCGCCGACGCCGGACTGCGGCTGGGCCACCACCACGCGCTCGCCGCCGAGCTCGCCGAGCTGGTCGCCGAGCACCCGCTGCGCGAGCGGCTCTGGGGCCAGCTGATGCTCGCCCTCTACCGCTGCGGCCGGCAGGCCGACGCCCTCGCCGCCTACCAGGGCTGCCGGCGGCTGCTGGTCGAGGAGCTCGGCATCGAACCCGGCGCCGAGCTCGCCGCCCTGCACACCGGGATCCTGGACCGCGACCCGCTCCTCGACCCGCCGGGCACCGCCGCCCCGCCCGCCGTCCCCGCGCAGGCCGGGCCCGCGCGGCCCCGTCCGGCCTGTCCGTCGCCCGCCCGGCCC
>NZ_JBSGFD010000306.1:0-6940 GCF_053603215.1 Kitasatospora sp. NPDC004240
CAACGGGTGGCCGCCGGCCGGCACCGCGCCGCGGCGCACCGGGCCGGATGCGCCCAGCAGACCGCGCAGCAGGGCCGCGGCCAGCGCGAACGCCGTCCGCAGCGGGGCCGCCCAGTGCTCGCGGGCCGCGCCCGCCGTGATCCGCACCAGCCGCCAGAGCGCCGCCTCGCCGCGCCGCAGCCACCAGCCGGCCACCAGGGCGGCGGCCAGGTGGCCCGCGAGCATCGACGGCGTCAGTCCGGCCACCCCGCCCTGCCACCAGGGCGCGGCGGCGAAGTCCTTCGGGTCCAGGCCCGCGCTGGCGACCAGCTGCTCGGCCGTGGGGTTGCCGGGAAGCCCGGCCAGGGTGCCGGGACGGCCCTCGTTGCACACCAGCCGGCCCGCCACCTGCGGCAGGGTCAGCCGGCCGGAGCCGCCGTGGTCCATCCCCGCCATCGTTGGGTCGTGCCCGCCGTAGCCGTGGAAGAGGAAGTGCAGCCCGAGCTGCCCCGCGCCGAGCGCGCCCGCGATGGAGAGGAGCGAACGCTCCCGCCCGCCGAGGGCCGCGGCCAGCGCCAGCACGACGGCGAAGCCCGCCGCGAGCGCCGGCAGGGCGACGTCCCCGCCCCCGGCCACGGTGTGCCCGGCCGCCGCTATCAACGTGCAGACCAGGGCGAACGGCAGTGCCCGCGCAAGCCGCAGGTCCCAGGCGGCGGCCCCGACCGGCGCGTCCGGTGCGGGGGCGCCCGGGTGCGGGGCGGCGGGCAGGGCAGTCATGGCCGGGCCATCATCTCATCGCGTACACCGCGACCGTGGGCAGGGCCCGAAAACCCGGCCGCCGGACGGGAGCCCGCAGGCCACGGCCCCGTACGGGCGGCGCCGGCGCGGGAAATCCCTACGAATGCCCCGTTCGGCCCCGGCGTGCGCGACCCGCAGTGCGCCGCTCGGCACACACCCCGGCCCCAGTCCATCCGCCGAACGGGCGGCAGCGGCCCCCGGGCACGGTTCACCGGCGGAACACGAGGAGATACCTAGCTGTACGTGAAGCCGCTGGGGGCCGTCCTGCCGTTCGGGCCGGGCCGGGCTGATCGGCAAGACGGCTCCTGGCCAGGAGGGACCTCCCGTGGACGTCTGGTGGACTCTTCACCTCGATCGCGATCCGGCCAGCGTGCCGCTGGCCCGGCGGATACTGCTCGGCGCCATGGCCACCGCCGGCGTCTGCCCGCAGATCGCGCACGACCTGGGCGTGGCCCTCAGCGAGGCCTGCGCCAACGCCGTCGAGCACGGCGCCGGCGAGGGCTACCAGGTCATCGCCGCCATCAACGGCGACCTGCTGCGGATCGAGGTCACCGACCGCGGCCCCGGACTGCCCGCCGTCCCGGCGCCACCCCCGGCCGGGCCGCCCACGCTGCGCCGTCCGGCCGCCCCGCCGGCCCGGCCCGCCACGCGCGACCGCCCCCGCCGCGGCCGCGCCACCGTGCCCGCCCGGGTCCTCTCCCCGTACCGCACGGTCCGCGCCGAGCGTCCGTACGACACCCATGTGCTGCCCCCCGTGCGCCCGGCCGTGCCGACCTTCCGGCCGCTCGACCTGGAGACCATCCCCGACCTCACCGCCGAGAGCGGGCGCGGGCTCTTCCTGATCCACGCCCTCACCGACCACGTCCAGCTCCGCAACCACCCGCTCCGCGGGGCGGTGGTGAGCTTCGACAAGGTGCTGAAGTGGCAGGACGGGGCGTTGCTGCGGGCGGTGTCGTAGGTGGGGAGGAGGGGGCGGGTCGCTCGGTCCTTGGTGGGCCGCCCCGGTGCGGCGGCGGGTGGTGGGCCGAAGTGGCAGGACGGGGCGGTGTCGTAGGTGGGGAGGACGGGGCGGTGTCGTAGGTAAGGAGGGGGCGGGCCCGGCCGCTCAGTCCTCGGCGGCCGCGGTGCGACGGCGGGTGGCGAGCAGGAGGGCGGCGCCCACGGCGAGGGTGGCGGCGCCGGTGATGGCGATCGGACGGTTGCCGGCGCCCGCGCCGGTGTCGGCGAGCCGGGTGGCGGGGGCGGCGGTGGACGTCCGGGTCGGCGCGGGCGCCGTGGTGGAGGGCTTGCGGGTGGTCGCGCTGCCCGAGGGCAGCGGCGTCCCGGTGGGCGTGGCCGTCGCCGTCGGGGCGGCGGTCGGGCCGGTGGACGGCGCCGCGGTGGTGGACGGCGTGGCGGTGGCCGTCGGGGACGGCGAGGCGTCGGCGGCGGCCGCCGTGCCGGCGCCCGCGCCGACCGAGAGCGCGAGCAGGGCGGAGGCGGCGAGGACACGGGTGGGACGCACGGGTGCTCCAGCTGTTGGCGGGGCCAGGCGGGCGCGGACCCGGGGGGACGCGTGCCTGGTGGGACGGGGACCTGGTGGGACGGGGACCGACTTCGCAGCGGAAGACCGACGAGGGCCGCCGAGGGTTGCCCTGCCCGTACCGCCCCCCGGTTGCCGCCCCGCCGGAGCCGCCGGACGATGGGGGAATGATGCACCAGATGCGTGCCGAGTACGGAGCCGAGGGCCCGTCCGGCGGGGTGAAGCTGTGGCACATGGTCCGCGAGTCGGAGTCGACGGCCATGTGCGGGCGCGAACTCGACGCCGGTGCGCCGCTGCGGGAGCCCGTCGACTGGGGACGGACCCCGGAACTGTGCTGCCACACCTGCGGCGCCTACTACCTGCGCGAATCCCCGTACCTGGCGGGCGAACACACCGGCCAGTGACGGCTGACGTACCGTGACCGGCATGGAGCCCCTGGTCCGGCCGCGGTCGCTGGCCGCCGAGGCCGCCGCGCTGCGCTCGGGCGGACTCGCGCCGGCCGACCACGTGGACCGGCTGTGCGCCCGGATCGAGCGGGTGGACCCGCTGGTCCGCTCGTTCGTTCCCGAGCCCGGGCGGCACGCCCGGCTGCTCGCCGCCGCCCGGGAACTGGCCGCCCGTCACCCGGACCCCGCCGCCGCGCCGCTGTACGGGATCACGGTGGGGATCAAGGACATCGTCCACGTGGACGGCCTGCCCACCCACGCCGGCTCCGCGCTGCCGCCGGGCGTGCTGGCCGGGCCGCAGGCCGCCGTGGTGGACCGGCTGCTCGCGGCGGGGGCACTGGTGGCGGGCAAGACGCACACCGCCGAGTTCGCGGTGAGCGCCCCGGGCCCGACCCGCAATCCGTACGACCTCGGGCACACCCCGGGCGGCTCCAGCAGCGGATCGGCGGCGGCGGTCGCGGCCGGACTGGTGCCGCTGGCGATCGGCACCCAGACGGTGGGCTCGGTGGTGCGGCCGGCCGCCTACTGCGGGGTGGTGGGCTTCCGGCCGACGTACGGGCGGATCCCGGTGGACGGGGTGGTCCCCAACGCGCCGAGCCTGGACACGGTGGGCCTGTTCACCGCCGACCTGGCGGGTGCCGCGCTGGCGGCGCCGCTGCTGTGCGACGACTGGCGGCCGGTCGCGCCGGAGCCGGCGGACGGCGCGGCGCCGGTGCTCGGGGTGCCGCTCGGCCCGTACCTGGAGCGGGCGCGGCCCGAGGCGCGGGTGGCCTTCGGGCGGCAGCTGGAGCGGCTGGAGGCGGCCGGGCTGACGGTCCGCCGGGCCGAGCCGATCCCGGACTTCGAGGAGGTCCTGCGGCATTCGCGGGCCGTCAACCGCTACGAGCTGGCGCGCTCGCACCGGGAGTGGTTCGCCCGCTTCGGCGGCCTCTACCGGCCGGAGACGGTGGCCGGCATCCGGCACGGCCAGGGCGTCGACCCGGACGACTACGCGGCCGCCCTGCGCGCCCGCGAGCACTTCCGCGAGCGGATCGCCGAGGCCACCGCCGCCGCGGGGGTGGACCTCTGGCTGGCGCCCGCGGCGACCGGCCCGGCCCCGTACGGGCTGGACAGCACCGGGGACGCGGTGATGTCGCTGCCGTGGAGCTGGGCCGGGCTGCCCGCGCTCAGCCTGCCGGCCGGCCGCTCGGCGGGCGGACTGCCGCTGGGCCTCCAGGTGGTGGGCGCGGCGGGCGCCGACGAGCGGCTGCTCGCGCTGGCCGCGCCGCTGGAGCGGGTGCTGGCGGTGCCGGGGGAGTGGGACCGGTGAGACGCCAGGTGCGCCGCCCGGTGAGCTGACGGGGGGTTAACCCCCGGGTGGATCGGCCGGATCGCCGCACTGTGCCGACCCCCCTGGTCGCGAAAGCCTGGGGCCATGCCGAAGCCGCCCGTCCCCCGCCCCGCGCAGCCCCTCACCGCCGCGCCGTCCAGCCCTGCCGCGCAGGCCCTCACCGCCGAGTGCGCGGGAGCGTGGGTCTGATGCTGTTCTCGTACGCCCTGCAGAGCCTGCGCGCCCGCCGGTCGGCCTTCGCCGGCGCCCTGGTCGCGCTGTTCTTCGCCGCGCTGACCGTCACGGCCTGCGGCACCCTGCTGGAGACCGGCCTGCGCGGGGAGATCCGCGCGGAGCGGTACGCGGGCGCGCCGATCGTGGTGGCCGGCGACCAGGAGGTGCACAAGGTCGTCGTCAAGGACAAGGGCGGCGGCAAGGTCAAGACCAAGGAGAAGGCCAAGCCGCTGACCGAGCGGGTGTGGATCCCCGCGGACCTGGCGCGGCGGATCGCCGCGGTGCCGGGCGTGCGGGCCGCGGTGCCCGAGCTGACCTTCCCCGCCGTGCCGGGGGTGCCGGACGACCGGCCCGGCCACGGGCACGCCTGGACCTCCGCCGCGCTGACCCCGTTCGCCCTCGCCGAGGGCCGGGGGCCGCGCGCCGCCGACGAACTGGTGGTCGACGCCGGGCTCGCCGCCCGCGCCGGGCTGCGGGTCGGCGACCGGCTGACCGTCCGCTCCACCCGGGAGCCCGCCGAGTACCGGATCACCGGTGTCGCCGCCGCCCCGGGCGGGCTGGAGCGGCAGAGCGCGCTGTTCTTCAGCCCGGCCGAGGCCGAGCGGCTGGCCGGCCGGCCCGGTGAGGTGTCCGCGATCGGCGTGCTGCCGGCCCCCGGCACCGACCCGGCGGCGCTTGCCCGCGAGCTGGCCCCGGTGCTGGCCGGGAGCGGCGCGCTGGCCCACCGTGGCGAGGACCGCGGCCGGGTGGAGTTCCTGGACGCGGCCAACGCCCGGGTGCGGCTGGTCAGCATGGGCGCCGCGATCGGCGGCACCGCGCTGCTGGTGGCGGTCCTGGTGGTCAGCGGCACCTTCGCGCTGACGATCCGCCAGCGGGCCCGGGAGCTGGCCCTGCTGCGCGCGGTGGCGGCCACCCCGAAGCAGGTGCGGAAGCTGATCGGCCGGGAGGCGCTGCTGCTCGGCCTGGCCGGCGGGGTGCTGGGCGCGCTCGCCGGACTGCCGGCCGGCGGCCTGCTGTACGACGGCTTCGTGGACCTCGGCGCGATGCCGGCCACGCTGGAGCACACGGTGAGCGTCTTCCCGGCCTTCGCGGCGGTGCTGGCGACCGTGGTCGGCGGCTGGGCGGCGGCCCGGATCTCGGCCCGCCGGATCTCCCGGATCCGGCCCGGCGAGGCGCTGGCCGAGGCCGCGGTCGAGCCGCGCGGAGCGGGCCGGCTGCGGGCGGTGGCGGGCGTGCTGGCGCTGGCCGGCGGGATCGTCCTGGTCGCGGTGCTGTCCGCGCTGCACAGCGAGGCGGCGGCGACCCCGGTCACCTTCGTCGCCGTCCTGGTGCTGGCGATCGCGGTCTCGCTGCTGAGTCCGGTGCTCGCCCGGGCGGCGGCCGCCGTCTTCGCGGTGCTGCTGCGCCCGTCCCCGGTGAGCGGCCACCTGGCCGCCGCCAACCTGCGGGCCGAGTCCCGCCGGGTGGGCGCGGCGGCCGCGCCGCTGGCGCTGCTGACCGCGATGGTCTGCACGGTGCTGTTCACCCAGTCCACGCTTGGCGGCGCGGCCGCCCGGCAGGCCGAGGACGGGGTGCGGGCGTCCTGGACGCTGGCCTCGGCCGCGCCCGGTGTCCCGGCGGGGGCGGCCGAGGCGGTCCGGGCGCTGCCCGGGGTGACCGCGGCGACCGAGGTGGTCCGCGGCCAGGTCCGGGTGGACCTGGAGAAGTACCAGGCGCAGGGCGTCACCACCCGGGGCCTGGCCGCCTCCTGGGACCCCGGGGTGAGCGCCGGGACGCTGGAGGGCTTCGGCGACGGCGACCTCGCGGTCAGCGAGCGGGCGGCCGCGGAGCTCGGCGCGCGGCCCGGCTCGACCGTCCGGCTGGTGCTCGGCGACGGCACCCCGGTGGAGCTGACCGTCCGCGCGGTCTACGCCCGGGGCCTGGGCTTCGGCGATCTGACGGTGTCGCACGCGCTGCTCTCCCGGCACGTGGACAACCCGCTGGCCGCCGCCGTCCTGGTGGCCGCCGACGGCTCGGTCACCCGGGAGCGGCTGACCGCGGCGCTGGCCGGGCACCCCGGGGTGCGGGTGCTGGACCGGACCCAGGCGGGGCGGGTCGCGGCCGAGGCCCGGCAGGACGGCGCCGCGGCCAACTACCTGGGGATGGCGCTGGTGCTGGGCTTCACCGCGATCTCGGTGGTCAACACCCTGGCGATGGCCACGGCCGACCGCCGCCGGGAGTTCGCCCTGCTGCGGCTGACCGGCACCACCCGCCGGCAGATCCGCGGGATGCTGCGGATGGAGGCGGTCGCGGTGGCGGCCACCGGGCTGCTGCTCGGCGGCGCGATCGCGTACGCGGTGCTCACCGGCTTCGGCCTGGGGATGACCGGCGCCGCGGTGGTCGACTGGGAGTGGACGGGCCTGGCCGGGGTGGCCGTGGTGGCGGGGGCGCTGGCCCTGCTCGCCACCGCGCTGCCGGCCCGGGCGGCGCTGCGGGGCCCGGCCCTGGCGGCGCCGGGGCGGTGAGCCGTACGCCCGGGAGGTGACCGGCGGCGGGTGCCCGGGTGGTGGCCGGAAGCCCGTCCACGGCGAGGGCTGTGAGCTGGACGAAGGCCACGCTGAGGCCCAGGCCGACCAGGACGCTCGGGCCGAGGACGTCGGTGAGGTAGCCGCC
>NZ_JBSGFD010000307.1:0-6858 GCF_053603215.1 Kitasatospora sp. NPDC004240
CACTTCCTGCCGTCGTACTCGCCCGCCCCGGCCGTCCGCCACCGTGGCCGGGCCCGGTGCCGCGCGGGCGGACCGGGCGGTGTCAGACGTCGTCGGGGCCGGTGAAGGCCGGTGGGGTGTAGCCGGGGCCGCTGAAGTCGGGGCCGGTGAAGGAGGCGGTGCGCGGCTCGCGGCCCTCGGGGTCGGTCAGGCCCTCCACGCCCGGGCTGCTGAAGCCGGGCCCGGAGTACCTGGGCCCCGAGTAGCCGGGGCTGGTGAAGTCCGGGCCGGTGGAGTCCGCAGCCGCGGGGCCGGCGCGGTCCGGGCGCAGCTGGGCGTGCAGGTAGGGGAGCAGGGCCCGCTCGCGCAGCGCCTCCTGCCAGCGGCGGCGGGCCTCGTCGAGGTCGGCGGCCCGCTCCGGGTCGGCGCGCGGGTGCGGGACGGCGGGGGAGCCGGGCGGGACGGGGCCGGCGGGCGGGGCGGCGCCGTCGCGCAGCGCGGTGAGCACCAGTCCGACGATGCCGACGAGCATCGCGGCGGCCCCGGCGGCGAGCGCCACCCAGCCGGCGGTGAGCACCGAGCGGGCCAGCGGCAGCGCCGGGTCGGCGGCGCGCAGCACGTACCCGATGAGCAGAAGCAGGAGGGCGGCGGCCCAGGCCAGGATCGGGGTGAGCACGGTGAGCACCGGGAACAGCCCGGCGCCGCCCTCCGCGGAGCGCAGCTGGGTGAGCAGGCTGGGCGCGGTGGGTTCGTCCTCGGGGACCGGGCCCGGCGGCGCGTCGCGGCCGAGGCGTTCGCGCAGCGCGGTGTAGCGCGCGTACTCGCCGGCGGCCGGGGCCGCGAGGGTGTCGGCGGCGAGCAGGGCCCGGGCGCGCAGTTGCTCGGCGGTGGGACCGCCGGCCGCGCGCAGGGCGGTGAGGACGGTGCCGTCACGCAGTGCTTCGTTGAGGAGGCGCTCGAAGTCCGGGCGGTCCTCCGCGAGCAGGTGCGGGGCGTTGGTCATGGAAACCCCGTTCAGCCAAACAGCTTCTCTCCGGCGCGGCCGAGGCACGGGTGGGGGACGGCCTCACGGGCGGCCGGGGGTGGTGTGCCCTCGATGGTAGGGGCGGGTGTGGCCGATTGGGCAGTCGGTTTCCGGAATTCCTCGGCCCCGGGTGCGGCGCGGCCGCGGCCCGGGGCCGGTGGGGTGCGCTTCAGTTGACGGGCAGTCGGGCGACCAGCAGGCGCCCCTCCATGGTGACGCCGCCGTCCATGGCGATGGCGAGGTCGTCGGCGTAGATGTGCGGCCCGGGGATGTGCGGCGGGGCGCCGTCGTCGTTGTGCACCGCGCCGGTGAGGTACGGGATGGGGCTGTGGCCGTGCACGACACGGACGCCGCCGTAGGTGTCGAGCAGCTCGTGGACGGCCTGCGGGCCGGCGTCGCCGCGGAAGGCGAAGCGCTTGGTGAAGCTGCGGAAGCAGTCCCACCAGGCGTCGACGCCCTCGTCGGAGAGCAGGGCGTGGACGGCGTCGTTGACCTCGGCGATGGACTCGCCGTACTCCAGGTACGCGGTGGTGTCGGAGTGCAGCAGCAGGTGGCCGTCCTCCAGCGCGATCGCGGGGAGGCGGGAGAGCCAGCTGATGTGGTGCGCCTCCAGGCGGTCCAGGTCGTGCTGCTGGCCGCCGTTGAGCCGCCAGGCGGCGAGGAAGGAGGCGGTGCCCGCGGTGGACTGGACGGGCTCGTCGCCGTACCGGGCGGCGCCGAGGAAGAGCAGTTCGTGATTGCCCATCAGCGCCCGGCAGTAGCCGCCGGCGGCGGCGGACTCGGCGGCGAGCTGCATCACCAGGTCGATCACGCCGATGCCGTCCGGGCCGCGGTCGGTGAAGTCGCCGAGGAACCAGATCCGGGCCCGGCCGGCGGACCAGTGGCCGTCGGCGTCGATCAGGCCCTGGTGGCGGAGCTCGGCGAGCAGTTCGTCGAGGTAGCCGTGCACGTCGCCGACCACGTAGAGCGGGCCGGGGGGCTCGCCGGGGCCGGGCGCCGGGTACGGGTAGGCCGGCTCGGGGAGCGGGGGGCCGAGCTCGATGGTCGGCGGGTCGTCGGCGCGGTGGGCCGGCGAGGGCTGGTCGGGCAGGGTGGGCTCGTAGCCGCCGTGCCCGGGGTGCCCGGCGTGGGCGTCGTGGCCGGGGTGGACGTCGTGCGTCCCGTCCCCGGCGTGGCCGGGGTGGACGTCGTGTCCGGCGTGGGGCCGGTCGTGGACGGTGTGCCCGTCGTGCGGCCAGTGCTGTTCGAGGTACCGGGCGCCGCCGTACCCGATGTACGTCTCGGAGTCGTACGCCGCTCCGGCGTACCCGGTGGGCTCCGGTTCGTAGTAGGTGCCGTACGGCAGCACATCGAGGTCCGGCTGGTGGCGTGGGCCTGAGTCCGGGTGATCAGGCCCGGGGAAGCGGTCCTCGGGTGTCATTCGCCCATCATAGGAAGACCACTCTCCCGGAGTCGTCACCTGGTGGGTATCCAATCCTCCGGAGCGTCAGCCGGGCGGCCCGTCAGGTCCGTTTTATCCCGGCCTGGGATGGTTGAGGGGGCTGTTTTACGGGCCTCGGAGGCCGTCGGGAGGCCTAGACCTCGCCCGGCGGGCGTGGCGGGCTGACCGTGGTGCGCGGGGAGCGGCGTTGCGAGGAGGCGCGGACGATCAGCTCGGTGGGCATCAGGGTGCCGGGCGGCGGGCCGGTGCCGGCGGTGCGGAAGCGGGGCGGGAAGAGCCGGGCGATGTCCACGCCGGTGCCCGAGTCGACCCCCTCGATGGCGTCGATCAGCAGGTTGACCACGGTGGTCCCGATCCGGCGCGGCTTGAGCGAGAGGGTGGTGATCGGCGGCTCGGTGCAGGCGTAGACGTCGCTCTCGCTGCAGCAGACCAGCAGCAGGTCGTCGGGCACCCGCAGGCCGTAGCGGCGGGCGGCGGCGAGCAGGTCGGTGCCGTTGGGGTCGAACAGGCCGTAGACGGCGTCGGGGCGGTCCGGGCGGGCGAGCAGCCGGTCGGCGGCGACCGCTCCGGCGGCCGGGTCGTGGGCCGGGTAGGCCTCGTACACCGGCTGCTGGCCGACCGTGGCGCACCAGCCGAGGTAGGCCTCGGTGGAGAGCCGGGTGTAGGTGTCGGTGCTGGTGCCGGTGAGCAGGCCGATGCGGCGGGCGCCGGCCTCGGAGAGGTGCTCCAGGATGCCGAGCACCGCGGCCTCGTGGTCGTTGTCGACCCAGGCGGTGACCGGGCAGTTGCCGGGCTTGCCGTCGCTGACCACCGGGACGCCGGACCGGTAGAGCTCGCTGACCAGCGGGTCCTGGTCGGGCGGGTCGATCACCACGGTGCCGTCCAGGGCGATGTTGCCCCACACGTCGTGCCGGGAGGAGGCGGGCAGCACCACGAGCGCGTAGCCGCGCCCGAGCGCGGCGCTGGTGGCGGCCCGCGCCATCTCGGCGAAGTAGGCGAACTCGGTGAAGGTGAACGGCTCCTCGCCGTAGGTGGTGACGGTCAGGCCGATCAGGCCGGACCGCCCGGTGCGCAGGGTGCGGGCGGCGGCCGAGGGGCGGTAGCCGAGGCGCTCGGCGACCTCGCGGACCCGGCTTCTGGTCTCGTCGGGCAGGCGGCCCTTACCGTTCAGCGCGTCGGAGACGGTGGTGATCGACACTCCGGCGGCTGCTGCCACATCCCGGATGCCAGCCCGCTCCAGACGCCGTGAGGTGGTGGGTCGCCGACCGCTCTGGTTGGCTGCTGCTGTCATGGCGGACCGATCGTATGGCTCCTGACAAGGGTCTGTGACCGGCGCATCGGGAGCCCGAGGAGATACGTTTCTCCGCGAGTGAGCCGGGTCGCGCTCCTTCGATCCCCGTCTGAAATCGGCCGTCTTACCTCTGACATGTGCCAAAGGAACCCGGCAGAATGGCTGATCTGCACCCATGACCCGACCGGGCATCTCACTCCTACGGGTGAGGGCGGGTCGGTATCGTTCAGGGCACCCGACCGGGGTGGTCCGGGGTGCGCCGAGTTCCCGGGGGCGGCGGCGATCCCGTACGTACCGCGAATCAGTGATCACAGAAGGAGCAAGCTCGTGACTGGTACGGCAGCGCAGGGCCCCCGGCTGAGGCCGACCCTGGACGGCATCCCCACGTACAAGCCCGGCAAGCCGGCCGGTGCCGACGCCTACAAGCTGTCCTCGAACGAGAACCCGTACGACCCGCTGCCCGGCGTGCTCGACGCCGCCGTCGCGGCCGCCGGCTCGTTCAACCGCTACCCCGACATGGCCGGCACCGGGCTCGTCGCCGAGCTGGCCCGCCGCTTCGAGGTGCCCGCCGAGCACATCGCGACCGGCACCGGCTCGGTCGGCGTCGCCCAGTCGCTGATCCTCGCCACCGCCGGCCCCGGCGACGAGGTCATCTTCGCCTGGCGCTCCTTCGAGGCGTACCCGATCATCACCCAGGTCGCCGGCGCGACCCCCGTCCCGGTGCCGCTGACCGCCACCGAGGACCACGACCTGGACGCGATGCTCGCGGCGATCACCCCGAACACCCGGCTGATCTTCGTCTGCAACCCCAACAACCCGACCGGCAACGCGATCCACCGCGCGGAGCTGGAGCGCTTCATCGACGCCGTCCCGGCCGACGTCCTGGTCGTGGTCGACGAGGCGTACATCGAGTTCATCCGCGACGCCGAGGTCCCCAACGGCATCGAGCTCTACCGCGACCGCCCGAACGTCTGCGTGCTGCGCACCTTCTCCAAGGCGTACGGCCTGGCGGGCCTGCGGGTCGGCTTCGCGATCGCCCACGAGCCGGTCGCCACCGCGCTGCGCAAGACCGCCGTCCCGTTCGGCGTCAGCCAGCTCGCCCAGGACGCCGCGGTGGCCTCGCTGCGCGCCGAGGACGCCCTGCTGGTGCGGGTGGAGTCGCTGGTGGAGGAGCGGGTCCGGGTCTCCGCCGCGCTGCGCGCCCAGGGCTGGACCATCACCGACTCGCAGGCCAACTTCGTCTGGCTGCGGCTCGGCGAGCGCACCCTGGACTTCGCCGCGGCCTGCGCCGAGGCCGGCGTGATCGTCCGCCCGTTCCCGGGCGAGGGCGTGCGGGTCTCGATCGGCGAGGCGGCCGGGAACTCGATCTTCCTCTCGGTGGCCGAGGCCTTCCGCAAGGAGCTGGACGCCTGACCGACCGGCCTCCCCGGCCGCCCTCCGTGAGCGGGGGCGGGGAGGCCGGGCCCGGTGACCGACCGCCCGTCCGGGGCGCGCCCCCGGCGGGCGCGCCCCGGCGTGCTGTCGAGGGCCGGGCCGCCCCGGCTCCCGAATGGCTGTGCGTGGCTGGGAGACCGCTGGGAGTCCGGTCGACATTTCGCCCCGCCCGGGGCCGGCCGGTGGGCGATCCGGGCGAGTGGTCCCGTTCGTCCGGATTCGTCCGGTCAGCACCCGCCCAGCCGCCGTCCAGGACCAAGCAAGAGCTCCCGGCGAAGCTTGGCGGCCATGAAGGTGCTTCCGCGACGGCGTGGGGCCGTCCTCGTCAATTCCGCGCTCAGCGTGGCGCTGCTGGGCGGCGGCGCCCTGGTGTACACCACCCTGGACAGCGAACCCGGCGTGGCCGCCGGGCGCGCCCAGACCCGTACCGCGACCGTCGCCAAGGGCACGGTCCTGGCCACCGTGTCCGGAAGCGGCACCCTGGTCTCGCCGAGCGACGCGGCCCAGGACTTCACCACCGGCGGCCGGCTGACCTCCGTCAAGGTCGCCGTCGGCGACACCGTCACCAAGGGCCAGGTGCTCGCCACCGTCGACACCACCACCGCCCAGCAGCAGGTGGACGCCGCCCAGGCCGCCGTGAACACCGCCGAGGCCGCGCTCACCAAGGCCGAGGCCGGGGTGACCACCAGCACCCAGGTGCCGGTGGAGCCGAAGACCTCCTCCGGCGGCGGCACGGGGGGCACCGGGAGTACCGGGGCCACCGCGGGCACCGGGAGCACGGGGAGCACCGTCGGCACCGGGAACCGTCCGACCGCCACCGCCACGCCCGTCCCGCAGACCACCACGATCACCACCACCAAGGTGGACGAGGCCGCCGTCGCCCAGGCCGAGCAGCAGGTCACCACCGCACGCACCAACCTGGCCAACGCGAAGACCGCGCTGGCCGGCACCACCCTGACCGCCACCGTCGACGGCACGGTGGCCTCGGTCGCCGGCAAGACCGGTGACCAGGTGAGCGGCACCGGCTCGGCGGGCGGCTCCTCCGGATCCTCCGGCGGCTCGACCACCGCCAAGAGCGGCGGCACCGGCACCCCCAGCGGCTTCATCGTGCTGACCAACCCGACCGGCATGCAGGTCACCGCCAACTTCTCCGAGCTGGACTCGCTCAAGCTCAAGAAGGGCCAGGCGGCCACCGTCACCCTCAACGCGCAGTCCGACACCAGGCTCAACGCCACCGTGCTGGCCGTCAGCCCGCTGCCGACCAGCAGCGGCACCGGCGGCGCCGCGGCCGTCCAGTACGCGGCCACGCTCCAGATCACCGGCGACACCGGCAAGCTGCGCACCGGCCTCAGCTCCACCGTCTCGGTGGTCACCGGAGAGGCGGACAACGCGCTCTCGCTGCCCACCGCCGCGCTGGCCGGCACCGGCTCCAGCCGCACCGCCACCGTGGTCCACGAGGACGGGAGCACCGAGCGGGTCGGCGTGGAGGTCGGCGTCGAGGGGGACACCACCGTCCAGGTGCTCTCCGGTCTCCAGGAGGGCGACCGGGTGGAGATCGCCTCCACCACGGCCGGCTCCGGCAACGGCTTCCCGAACGGCTCCTTCCCCGGCACCAACGGCCGGGGCGCCGGCGGTACGGGCGGCGCGGGCGCCATCGGCGGCGTCCCGGGCGCGACGGGCGGCGGCGCC
>NZ_JBSGFD010000308.1:0-6778 GCF_053603215.1 Kitasatospora sp. NPDC004240
GGCGTCGCCTCCGGCAACGGCAAGGGCCAGATCTTCGTCAAGGGCGAGGTCATCAAGACCGTCCCCGAATCCAAGATCGTCGAGACCCTGATCGAGGAGGCGTTCAAGATCGCCGAGCAGATGCAGGCCGAGGGCGCCGAACCCGGCACCCCCACCGTCTCCGCCGCGGAGTGATCCGCACCCAGTAGTTTCCGGAGCGGGGCCGTCCGTCCACGGACGGCCCCGCGGCCGTAGCCGGGCGGGGCCACGGAGTAGGGTGCGGCCAGAGTCGTCATCAGTGAGGTGCTGTCCCGATGCTCGATCGCGGTGTGATGCTCCCCGGCTCGTTCCAGGCCGCCCGCGCCCTGGCGGCCACCCGCGTGCTGGAGGCCCCCGACCTCGCCGCCACCCTGGAGGTGCTGCACCGGGACCCGGTCGCCAACGCCTTCGTCGCCACCCGGGTGGAGGCGGTCGGCCTCGACCCCTGGCGCCTGGGCGGTGAGATGTGGGGCTGGCACGACGAGAACGGCCGGCTGGACGCGCTCTGCTACGCCGGGGCCAACCTGGTGCTGGTGAACGCCGGCCCGGAGGCCGTCCAGGCCTTCGCCGAGCGGGCCCGCCGCCAGGGCCGCCGCTGCTCCTCGATCGTCGGCCCCGCCGCCGCCACCGCCGGGCTGTGGGCCCTGCTGGAGCGCAGCTGGGGACCGGCCCGCGAGGTCCGCGGCCACCAGCCGCTGCTCGCCACCACCACGCCCTCCGCCGAGATCGCCCCCGATCCGCTGGTCCGGCAGGTGCGCCGCAGCGAGATCGACCTGTTGATGCCGGCCTGCGTGGCGATGTTCACCGAGGAGGTCGGGGTCTCCCCGCTGGCCGGTGACGGCGGGCTGCTGTACCAGGCCCGGGTCGCCGAGCTGGTCTCCACCGGCCGCTCCTTCGCCCGTTTCACCGACGACGGCCAGGTGGTGTTCAAGGCCGAGATCGGGGCGGTCACCGAGGGCGCCTGCCAGATCCAGGGCGTCTGGGTGGACCCCGCGTACCGGGGCCGGGGCCTGTCCGAGACCGGGATGGCCGCCGTCCTCGACATCGCGCTGCAGGAGTTCGCCCCGGTGGTCTCGCTGTACGTCAACGACTTCAACCTGCGCGCCCGCGCCGCCTACCGCCGGGTCGGCTTCCGCGAGGTCGGGGCGTTCATGAGCGTCCTGTTCTGAGGCCGTCCCCCAGGTGCTCTTCTCCCGGCTCCGCCCTCGTACCCGCCGCTTCGGTAGTAACGTCCGAGGCATGGATCAGCTGACCGGCGTGACGATCGAACCCATCGACCTCGCGGCGTGGGCGCCGCAGGCGCTGGAGGTCCAGGCGGTGGCGTTCGGCCTCACACCGGAGGAGGTGGCCGTCCGGCTGCACATCGTCGGGCGGCACGCCCTGCAGCCCGGCGTGGACGCCCTCGGTGCGGTGAGCGGCGGCCGGCTCGTCGGCTTCGGGTACGGCATGCCCAACCGGCGCGAGCACTGGTGGAGCACCGTCATCCAGCCCTACCTGGAGGCCCGCGGGTACGGAGGCTGGCTGGACGGGGTGTTCGCGATCACCGAGCTGCACGTGCTGCCCGAGTTCCAGGGACGCGGCGTCGGGTCCGCGCTGATCCGCTCGCTCACCGAGCGCTCCGGGCTGGACCGCAGCATCCTCTCCGCGATCGACGCCGAGACGCCCGCCCGGCGGCTCTACCGCGCGCTCGGCTACCAGGACCTGGCCCGCGCGGTGCGCTTCCCCAACACCGACCGCCCGTACGCGGTGATGGGCGCCCACCTGCCGCTGGAGGGCGCCCGGGGCGTGCGGGGCACGCCGGTGGATCAGAGCAGGCCCGCGAACTCCAGGTAGAGCTCGCCGTCCGCGCGGCGGCCGCCGGCCAGCGCCCGCAGGCCGGCCCGGACGCTGCGGAACAGCGTCCAGCCGCGCAGCCGCGGGTGGTCCACCTCGACCGCCTCGGCGAGCTGGTGCAGCCGCCGACGGGCGGCCGCGCCGGGGCCGGGTGAGCCGAGCAGGGTGTCCAGCCGGTCCTGGGCGAGCCGGGCCAGGTCGAAGGCGCGCTCGCCGACCAGCGGCCTCGGGTCGATGGCCAGCCAGGGCGCGCGGTCGGCGGCGAGCACGTTGCCGTGGTGGAAGTCGCCGTGCAGCAGGAGCTCCTCCGGGGCGGAGACGAGCAGCCCCTCGGCGCTCTCCAGGGCCTCGGCGACCAGCGCGGAGGCGTCGGCCGCGGCCGGCAGGGCGCCCTGGCTCCGCAGCTCCTCCCCGGCGACGGCGACCCGCTCGGCGACGGTCTGGAAGGTGTGCCCCTCCGGCGCCGGCACCCAGAGCCGGCGCAGCAGGCTGGTCGCCTCCAGCATCGCCTTGGGCTCGGCCAGCGAACGCAGCGGGATCTCGCCGTGCAGCCGTTCCAGCAGCAGCACCCCCTCGGCGGGGTCCGCGTCCAGCAGCAGGACGGCGCCGCGGCCGGCCCAGTGCGTCAGCGCGGCGTGCTCCCGGGCGGTCTCCGGGGTGAGCAGTCCGGCCTTGAGCACGGCGGGGGAGAGGTCGTCGCGGTGCACGTACCCGACCAGGCTCAGGCTGCCGCCGGGGTCGAGTACCCGCTCCAGGGTGAGGTCCCAGCGTCCGAGGTGGGCGGCCACCCGGTCGGGGAGCTCCGCGAGCCATCGCCGCCCCGCCTCGCCGCCGGCCTCGCCGACGCTCCGCGCCAGCCGGTCGGGGACGAGGATCTGCCCTGGTGCTGCCGACATGCTGGCGCCTTCCGGTTGCCGCTACCCCCGTGGTCCTACCCGTCCATTGTCGGCCATGAACGGGAACCCGCAGGTCAGCGACTTCAGCCGGTGGGGGTGACCGAGGGGGTGGCGGAGGGGGCGGCGCCGCCGGCGGGCAGGCCGGGGAAGGCGGTGGGGGCGGCGCCCCAGCGCCGGGCCCGCAGGGCGCTCTCGCGCAGGGCGTCGGCGGCGGTCGCGCGGTGCTGGCCGGTGCCGGCGGCCACCAGGTCGGCGTAGACGCCGGTCAGCCGGGTCTCGATGAGCGAGGCCAGCTTGGCGGCGGCGGCCGCGTCGGTGACCGCGAAGGGCAGCTGGTAGCCGGGGGCGGCGGCGGCCGGGGTGGCGCCGGCGCCGGTGAGCAGGCGCTGCCAGGCGTCCCGGCGGGCCTGGTGGGCGGCGTAGCCGGTCCGGGCGTCGGCGCGCTGCTGGTCGTCGGGGAGCTTGGCGCCGACCACGCCGTACCCGTAGACGGCGGCGTGCTCGGCGGCCAGCGCGTTCTGCAGGGCGGTGACCGCCTCGGGGGCGGGCGCGGCGCCGGAGGGGGATCCGGACGGGGACCCGGAGGGGGATCCGGAGGCCGCGGGGGAGGCCGGTGCCGAGGGGGCCGGGGCGGGGGCGGGGACGTTGAGGACGCCGTTGTCGCCCAGCGCGACGGCGTGCAGCACGTCGGCGGCGGAGATCGAGGCCAGCAGCCGGGCCAGCTGGGGGGAGGCGCCGCCGAGCTCGGACAGGTGGGCCTGGGCGGTCTGGCGCTCCAGTGCGGCGAGCGAGGCGGCCGTCACGGAGGCGGGGGCCGGGGCGGAGGCGGTGCCGGAGGGTGGGGCGGTGGAGGAGGCGGTGGCCGTGGCGGGCGCGTCGGCGGCCGTCAGGCCCTCGGACAGCGCGGCGCGGTGCTCGGCCACCTCGGCTCTCAGCGGCCGGATCCGGTCGGCCTGCCCGGCGCCGGGGCCGGCCAGCAGGGCGTCGTACCCGGCGAGCAGCGCGTCGGTGGCGGCGACGGCGCGCCGGCGGATCGGCTCGTCCGGGTCGGGGCGCCGGCGTTCCCCCGTCCGGCCGTCGTCGGAGGAGTCGGTGCAGGCGGTGAGGGCGGCGGTGGCGCCGGTGAGCAGCCCGAGGGCCAGGAAGGTCCGTCGGCTGTGCGGCTGCATCGCGTCACTCCGGGGCGTGTACGGGAGGACGGCCTGCCCGCCTGCCCTCGTTGGCGTGAATGATTACAGAATCCTCACCTGGGTGGACCCGTATTGTCCCCGGGCCGTTCGCTCCGGGCCGGTGTGAGCTTGCTCGCAGTGGGTGTCGCGCCCGTGCCCGCGCGCCCTGCGGAATCGGTGGTTCGCGGTGGGACCGGATAGGCTTTGGGCCGAGTTGCCGCGACCCGTCCCGCTGCCGCGGGGTGCCCGGGGTGCGGCACGACCTTCTGACAACAGCAGACGCGGCCGAGGAGTCCACCCGGATGAGCACCACCCAGATCGACCGGCTGCGTGCGTTGCTGGAACCGCTGGCCGCCGGCGCGGGCCTGGACCTGGAGGACCTCAAGGTCACCCAGGCGGGCAGCCGCCGCCAGGTGCAGATCGACGTGGACGCCGACGGCGGCGTCGACCTGGACACCATCGCCGAGTTCAGCCGGGTCGTCGGCGAGGCCCTGGACGAGTCCGACCTGATGGGTGCCGGCGCGTACGTGCTGGAGGTCGGGTCGCCGGGCGCCGAGCGTCCGCTGGACGAGCCCCGCCACTGGCGCCGGGCCGAGGGCCGGCTGGCCAAGATCCACCTGGTCGACGGCGGGGAGATCGTCGCCCGGGTCCTGGAGGCGGACGAGGACGGCGCCCTGGTCGAGGTGCAGCCGGTGAAGGGGCGCGGTCGCGCCAAGGAACGCCGTCTGGAGTACGCCGAGGTCGCCCGGGCGCGCGTTCAGGTGGAGTTCAACCGCAAGGACGAGAAGCTCCTCGACGAGACCCCGGACTTCGCGGACGACGACGCCGATGAGGGGGACGACGGTGCGGAGTGACGACCTGCGCACCATCCGCACCATGTACGTGACGAAAGACGAGGAGGCGTAGCCGTGGACATCGACATGAGTGCCCTGCGCACGCTGGTTAACGAGAAGAACATCCCCTTCGACCTGCTGGTCGAGTCCATCGAGTCCGCCCTCCTCACCGCGTACCACCGCACCGAGGGCTCCCGCCGCCGGGCCCGGGTCGAGCTGGACCGCAAGAGCGGCCACGTCACGGTCTGGGCCACCGAGGACCCCTCGGAGCTGGAGGAGGGCGTCGAGCCCAAGGAGTTCGACGACACCCCGAGCGGCTTCGGCCGGATCGCGTCCAGCATCGGCATCCAGGTGATGATGCAGCGCCTGCGCGACGCCGCCGACGACCAGACCTTCGGCGAGTACGCGGGCAAGGAGGGCGACATCGTCACCGGTGTCGTCCAGCAGGGCAACGACCCGAAGAACGTGCTGGTCGACATCGGCAAGCTGGAGGCCATCCTGCCGCCGCAGGAGCAGGTCCCGGGCGAGGACTACCGGCACGGCACCCGTCTGAAGTGCTACGTGGTGGCGGTGCGCCGCGGTGTCCGCGGTGCCTCGGTGACGCTCTCGCGCACCCACCCCAACCTGGTCAGGAAGCTCTTCGCGCTGGAGGTCCCGGAGATCGCGGACGGCAGCGTGGAGATCGCCGCGATCGCCCGCGAGGCCGGCCACCGCACCAAGATCGCGGTCTGGTCGCGCCGGGCCGGGCTGAACGCCAAGGGCGCCTGCATCGGCCCGATGGGCGCCCGGGTGCGCGCCGTGATGGGCGAGCTGCACGGAGAGAAGATCGACATCGTCGACTGGTCGGAGGACCCGCGCGAGATGGTCGCCGCCGCGCTGTCCCCCGCGCGGGTGAGCAGCGTGGAGATCGTGGACTTCGCGCAGCGCTCCGCACGGGTGATCGTGCCGGACTACCAGTTGTCGCTGGCGATCGGCAAGGAGGGGCAGAACGCCCGCCTCGCCGCCCGGCTGACGGGCTGGCGGATCGACATCCGGCCGGACACCGAGGGCCAGCCCGAGGGTGACGGCCGGGAATCCGCCGACCGCTGACAGCGTTGTACGGAGCCGTCGCGCCGGTCCTGTCCGGATCGGCGGGGCGGCGCCATGTCCCTTCGGAGGGGTAGACTTGCCTTCGTCTGGCCGGACGCATGTCCGAGCACGCCCGGAACGCACCTGCGTGGGCTGCCGCAAGCGCGCGGCCAAGCACCAGCTGTTGCGTGTCACGGCGGTCGAGGGCGTCTGCGTCCCCGATCCCCGTGGCGCACTGCCGGGCCGGGGCGCTTATCTGCATCCCGAACCGGCCTGCCTCGACCTCGCGGTCCGCCGCCGGGCGTTCCCCCGGGCCTTCCGGCTCCAGGGCGCGCTCGACACCGAGCGGCTCCGCGGGTTCCTCGGGGAGCGGACAGGTGGCACCCCGGCGCCCTGAGTTCTCAGGCCCGCCCGGTGGACGCCTCCCGCACGGCCGCCGCTCCGCGCGGCGGAGAACCACCGCAACAAGCACAGTGCGCGGGCAGCCGCGCGCCGTGCCACCAGTCAGGTACCTCGCGATGTGGAAGTAGGTCGAGATTGCGATGAGCACTCGATGAGTACGCGATGAGTACGCGATGGGTACGCCCATGAAGTAGCGACGGTCCGGCGGACGAGACACCCCGGACTCATAGACAGGAGTGAAGTGGCTAAGGTCCGGGTTTACGAACTCGCCAAGGAACTCGGCTTGGAGAGCAAGGCCGTCATGGCCAAGCTCACCGAGCTCGGGGAGTTCGTCCGTTCGGCGTCCTCGACGATCGAGGCGCCGGTCGTGCGCAAGTTGACTGACGCTCTGGGAGTGGCCCCCACCGGTGGTGGCTCCGCTGCCAAGCCTGGCCCGCGGAAGCCCGCGGCGCCCCAGCCCGCCGGCCCCGCAGGACCTCCGGCCACATCCTCCCGGAGACACGCCGTCACCCGGCCTTGAGAACGCACCCCCCGGAAGGTGACGGCGCCGACCCGGGAG
>NZ_JBSGFD010000309.1:0-6749 GCF_053603215.1 Kitasatospora sp. NPDC004240
CTCGCCGACGCCCACCCCGGCGCCGGCCTCCCCGCGGCCGAGTCCGCCGCCGGTCGTGCCGGCCCCGCCCGTGGTGCCGACGCCGACGCCGCCGGCGCCGGTGCCGACCCCGACCGCGCAGCCGCCGCTGCCCACGCCGACCGTCACACCGCCGCAGCCGCCGGTCACCGACTTCTGGGTCGACGACCTGCCGGTGATCAGGCCGGGCCACCGGGTGCCGCCGCCCGGGCCGGGCATCCGGCAGAAGGAGAGCGACTGGTTCTGGCAGCGCGGCAGTGTGCGGATCGCCGGGCGCCACCACCCGCACGGCATCACCGTGCATGCGCCGGCCACCACCGTCGTCGAACTCGGCAGGGACTGCACGTCCTTCGACGCGGTGGCCGGGGTCGACGACCTGTCGGGCTCGCACGGCGAGGTGGTCTTCACCGTGCAGGGCGGGGACGGCCGGGTCCTGTGGCGCTCCCCCGGCCTGGGCGCGGGCGACCCGCCGGTGCCGGTGCACGTGCCGCTGGCCGGTCAGCGGCAGGTCCGGCTGGTGGTCAGCCCGGCGCCCGGATACTGGTCGGTGCCCGGTCTGGCGGACTGGGCCGAGGCCCGCTTCCGCTGCTGACCCGGCGGCCTCCGCGGTGCCGGAGGCCGCCGGGAGCGCCTCGGGCACCGGGGGCACCCGGGGTCAGATCGCGCAGGACCCGTCGGCGCAGGAGTCGGCGGCCGGGGCGGCCGGCACCGGGGCGGGGCGGCGCTCGCCGATCTCCTCGGCGACCTGCTCCAGCACCCGGCGGAAGGTCTCGGCCTCCTGCCCGCCCTGGACCGCCCACCTGCCCTCGAAGACGAAGGTCGGCACGGCCGTGATGCCCAGCGAACGGGCCTCGGCCAGCTGTGCCCGCACCTCGGCGGCCCCCTCGTCGCCCGCCAGGTAGTCCGCCACCCGGTCGCGGTCCAGCCCGGCGGCCACCGCGACCTCGGTGAGCTGCCCGCGGTCGCCGACGTCGACGCCGTCGGTGAAGTGCGCCTTCAGCAGCGCCTCCTTGAGCGCGCCCTGCACGGCCGCGCCGTACTCGCTCTCCGCCAGGTGCAGCAGCCGGTGGCCGAGGAAGGTGTTGGCGTGCAGCGCCTTGTCGAAGTCGTAGGTCAGGCCCTCGGCCCGGCCCAGCTCGGTCACCCGGGCGTCCATGGCCACGGACTGCGGCCCGTAGCGCTCCGCCAGCCAGGCGCGGTGCGGGCTCGCCGTCCCGGGCGCGTCCGGCACCAGCTGGTACGGCCGGTAGACCACCTCGACGTCCTCCTGCCCGGCGAAGCCCTCCAGGGCCTGCTCGAACCGGCGCTTGCCGATCCAGCACCAGGGGCAGGCGATGTCGGAGTAGATCTCGACCTTCATGACGGGGGTCTCCAGGGGGTGGGGAGGACGGTCTTCGAGATGGGTGAACGGTGAACCACCTCGCCCCATTCCTCCCGGCCCCCGGCTGTGACCAGGGCCTCGGGGCGGGTCGGGGCCTCAGGGCAGGTCAGGGTCTCGGGGCGGGCCCGGGCCCGCCCCGCCCGGAGGTTCGCCGGCGCTCAGACCTGCGGGGGCGCCGGGACGACCAGGACCGGGCAGGGCGCGTGGTGGACGGCCGCCGTGGTCACCGAGCCGAGCAGCAACCGGGCGAAGCCGCCGTTGCCCCGGGTGCCGAGGACCAGGGTGTGCTGGCGGGCCGAGGAGGCCAGCAGCACCTCGATCACATTGCCCAGCACGACGTGCAGTGACAGCTCCCCCGCGTACGGCCGCAGCCGGGCCCGCTGCACCGCGGCCACCGCGCGCCGCAGGCCGTCCGCCATGCTCTCGACCAGCGTCTCGACGCTCTCCTGCACCAGCTCGGCCATACCGGGCGGGTAGCCGGCCGGGGACGGGTTGACCACCGCCAGGACGTACAGCGGCAGGCCGAACAGCTCGGCCTCGGTCATCGCCCGGTCCAGCGCCCAGAGCGCGCCGTCCGAGCCGTCGCAGGCGGCCAGCACCCCCGGCGGCCGTCCGGCCGGCGGCTCCCCGAGCACCGGCAGGACGGGGACGGCGGGATCGGGGCTGGCACTGGGCACCAGGGGCTCCTCACGGCGGCGGTACGGGACGAGCGCCATGTTGCCGCCCCGCCCGGTGGCGGGCGGGCGGGGCACGCCGGGCCGCGCGGGGCGGCTCGGCGGCCCGGTCGGCGGCGGGACCGGCGGCGGGGTCGGCGATGGGCTCGGCGGTCGGGTCAGGCGAAGTACGGGGCGGCCAGGGCCGCGCGTTCGGGCAGCGGGAGGCCGGTCCAGCAGGCGCCGTGGCGGCGGGCGCGGACCCGGCGCAGCCACAGCTCGGTGGAGACCAGGTCGGCGAGGCCCGCGAGTTCGGCCGGCGGCAGCGCGGCGTCCGCGCGGGCCGCGCGGGCCAGGGCGGTGCGGACGGCGGGCAGGTCGATCAGCCCGGCCTCGGCGAGCAGTGGGGCGTCGAAGAGTTCGGCGAGTCCGTCGGCGGCGAGCCGCAGGCCCGCGCGGGCCGGCGCGGTGCGGTCGGGGCGCGGGGTGCGGCCCCAGTCGGGCGGCAGGTCGGTGCGGCCGGCGCCGGTGAGGACGGCCCGCAGCAGGGCGGGCCGGGCGCCGGGCTGGAGGCGGATCTCGTCGGGCAGCAGCCGGGCCGCGCGGATCACCTGGTTGTCCAGGAACGGTGCGTGCAGCCGCTGGCCGGGCTGCTCGGCGAGGTGGGTCAGCGTGCGGAAGGCGGCCGCGTGCCGGTGGAGGGCGTACCGGGCGCGCCGCGCGCCGGGGTTCTCGGCGGGCGCCGGTTCGCGCGCCGCCAGCCGCAGCCGCAGGGCGACCGCCGACAGCGCCTCGTCGGAGAGCCAGCGGGCGGCCGGGCCCGGTACGCACCAGGCCAGGTCCCCCGCCGAGCGGGAGCCGGCGGTGGCGCCGCCGTCCCCGCCGCGGCGCAGGGTCAGCCGGACGGCGGCGTCCTCCAGCGCGTCGGCGTACCGGGCCCGGGAGAGCCGGTGGGCGGCGCGCAGCACGGTGAGCGGGGTGCGCAGCGCGCCCGTGAGCACGCCCGCGGCGGCACGGTCGGCGCCGGCCAGCGCGGCGACCGGGGGCAGCAGTTCGCGGGTGCGGCCGGTCCGGACGAGGTCGGCGAGCCGGGCCGGGTGGCCGTCCAGCACCTGGCGGGCGCCGTGGCCGGTGAGGTGGTCGGTGCCGCCGGCGCTGAGGCGGGCCTCGGCGCGGACGGCGGCGACCAGCTCCGGGCCGGGTTCGTCGGTGAGCCGGCCGCCGGGGACGTCGGCGGCGAGTCCGGCGTACGGGAGGGTGGCGGGGTCGTCGGCGAGCAGGGTGTGGCGCAGCCGGGGGCTGTCGAGCGCCAGGGTGGCGGCGCCCTCGCTCTCGCGCTGGGTGACGGCGGCCAGCGGCTCGGGCTCGTTCGGTCCGCGGGCGGGGCCGCGGGCCCAGGAGCCCTTGACGGCGCCGGTCCGCGGTCCGCCGGCCGGGCCGGTGGTGGCGGGGGTGCGGGCCGGGAGGGTGACGGGGCCGATCGGGACGGCGGCGGCGAGCAGCGCGACGGTGGCCGAGCCGGTCCCGTACGAGAGGTCGGCGCCGAGCCGGGCCCGTCCGGCGGTGGTGGCGGCGGTGGCCGGCGCGGTGGTGCGGACCCGGGAGCGGACGGACTCCAGCAGCGCGCGGGTGAGTTCGCGGACGGCGGGGGCCTCGCCGCGGCCCTGGACCTGACCGGCGGGCTCGTCGTACGGGGAGGTGTACGGGCGGCCGTCGCGGATGCCCAGGCTGTGGCCGGGCGGCACCCGCCGGACGCCGAGGTACGGGGTGGAGGTGCCGAGCGCCTCGGGGGACTCCGGGCAGGCGAGCCGGGCGGCCAGGTGGCCGGTGTCGACGGGGGCGCCGACCAGGTCGGCGAGCGGGAGCGCGGCGGTGGCGTAGGCGGTGCCGCCGGCCCAGGGGACGTGGAAGACGGGCTGGGCGCCGGCCAGGTCGGTGAGCAGCACGGTGCTGCGGGTGCCGGTGCGCAGCACGACGGTGTAGCTGCCGGGCCAGTGGGTCAGGTGGCGGACGGCTCCGCCGCGGGCGGCGGCCAGACCGGCGACGAGTTCGGCGTCGGTGGCGGCGCAGTGGCCGAGGACGGCGAGCCGGGTGGTCGCGGGGGTGTCCTCGGCGGGGTGCGGACCGGTGGGCCGTGGATCGGTGGGACGCGGGCGCGAGGGGCGCGGATCCGTGGGGCGCCGGCCCGCGCGGTGCAAGTCCGTGGGTCCGGATCCGGCCTGGTCCGGTCCAAGTCCCCTTCCGTCACTCGCGTTCGCGGTGCCGGGGGGCTCGAAGGGCCCGGTGGTGACCACGGCCGGGGCTCCGGGGCGCAGGGTGACCAGCCGGATCTCCTCGGGTCGCCAGTCACCGACCGCCCAGAGCGGGTTGGGGCCGGTCCACAGGGCGCGCGCGGCGATCGGCGTGACGGCGCTCGGCGCGTCGTGCGCCGGCGCGCCCGCTCCGGACGCGCCCCCGCTCCAGCCAGTGAGCCACCGCATCGCGCCTCCCGCGGTCGAGGACCCGAGCGCCCTCGCGGCGGCACCGCACCGGCTGCCCGCCCGCCGCGATCCGGCGCACCGTCAGGAGACATCGTGCCACTGGTTTCCCTCCAGGTGACCGGAGTTGACCATGCCGGCCGCTCCCGTGGGCGCGCCGGCCGTGCCGCGGGGGCCGCGAAGGCCGGGCACGGGGGCGGAGGGGCGGCGGATCGGGGGGCGCGGGAGGCGGGCGGGCGGACCGCGGCACCGGAGCCGGGGGTTCCGGGCCCTCCCCTCCACGGCCCGGAACACCCCTGCGTCGCCGTTGACATGGCCATCGCGAGATGGCCGAAAGGCGTCGCCGGCCCGGGAGGGCATCCGCATGCCCTCCCGGACTCCACCACCGCCCGCGGGGATTGAGGCGGCGGCATCCCCTGGCCCGCCGGGTCCTCGACGGCGGGCCGACCCACGACCACCAGCGAATCGCCGACCAGCCGGTCGGGCCAGGGGGCACGGCCGGGCGCACATCGACACGGGACCGGAGCACGACGCTCCGGCGCACGGGCACCCCGCCCCGCACGCCGGGCCCCGGGGGTCCGACCGCGACCGGCCCCGGCGGCGGCCGGGTGCGCGATCCCGCCATCCGGAATGCGGCCTCTTAACCCTCGGAACGCGTCCGACTACTCTAGGTACTGCAGCTTCGGCCCGGTGCCGCCCGGGCCCCGCGCACAAGGCCGCAGGAGGTGCCGCCGCCACCATGACCGTCAGCCCACGTGGACCGAACGAACGGCTCGGCACGCTCCTGACCCTCGCCCAGATCAGCAACGCCGGCCTGGCCCGCCGGGTCAACGACCTCGGTGCGCAGCGCGGGTTGACGCTCCGCTACGACAAGACCTCGGTGGCCCGCTGGGTCAGCAAGGGCATGGTCCCGCAGGGCCCGGTCCCGCACCTGATCGCCACCGCGATCGGCGGCAAGCTCGGCCGGCCGGTGCCGCTGGAGGAGATCGGCCTCGGCGACACCGACCCCGCCCCCGAACTCGGGCTGGCCTTCCCCCGCGAGGTCTCCGAGGCGGTCCGCTCCGCCACCGACCTCTGGCGGGTCGACCTCGACCTGCGCCGCGGCCCCGGCGGCGGGCGCTGGAGCGACAGCCTGGCCGGCACCTTCTCGGTCTCCGCGTACGCGACGCCGGTCTCGCGCTGGCTGATCACCCCGGCGGACGGCTCGGTGGCCCGCGAGCTGCCGCGCGCCGCCGACCCCGGCTCGTACCGGGTGGGCCACTCGGACGCCGCCAAGCTCCGCGAGGCCGCCCAGGAGGCCCGCCGCTGGGACTCCAAGTACGGCGGCGGGGACTGGCGTTCGTCGATGGTGCCGGAGTGCCTGCGGGTGGAGGCGGCGCCGCTGCTGCTCGCCTCGTACAGCGACGCGGTGGGCCGGGCGCTGTTCGGGGCTACCGCCGAACTCACCAGGCTGGCCGGGTGGATGGCCTTCGACACCGGTCAGCACGAGGCCGCCCAGCGCTACTACATCCAGGCGCTGCGGCTGGCCCGGGCGGCGGCCGACGTACCGCTCGGCGGGTACGTGCTGGCCTCGATGAGCCTGCAGGCCGGCTACCGGGGCTTCGCCGAGGAGGCGGTGGACCTGGCGCAGGCCGCCCTGGAGCGCAACCGGGGGCTGGCCACCGCCCGCACCATGAGCTTCTTCCACCTGGTGGAGGCCCGGGCCCAGGCGAAGGCCCGCAACGCGGCGGCGTGCGCGACGGCGCTCGGCGCCGCGGAGAGCGCACTCGAACGGGCACGCGCCGGGGATCCCGATCCGGCGTGGATCGACTTCTACGCCTACGACCGGCTCGCCGCCGACGCCGCCGAGTGCTTCCGCGACCTCGGGGTGCCCTCCAAGGTCCGGCAGTTCACCCGGGAGGCGCTGGCCCGGCCCACCGAGGGCTTCGTCCGCTCGCACGGGCTGCGGCTGGTGGTCTCCGCGATGGCCGAGGCCGAGGCCGGCAACCTGGACGCCGCGGTGGCGGCCGGGGAGCGCGCGGTCGAGGTGGCCGGGCGGATCTCCTCCCAGCGCAGCCGCGAGTACGTGGTGGAGATGCTGCGCCGGCTGGAGCCCTTCCAGGGCGAGCGGCGGGTCCGGGAGCTGACCGAACGGGCCCGCGCGGTGATCGTCGCCCCGGCCTGAGCCACCCCGGCCCGCCCGGCCTGAGCCCCCGGGCCCGCCGGGGCACCCGGCCCCGG
>NZ_JBSGFD010000310.1:0-6553 GCF_053603215.1 Kitasatospora sp. NPDC004240
TCGCCGGTGTCGCCGTTGCGGACGGCGGCGGGGACCCGGCTGAAGGTGTCCCAGTCCGCCGCGCCGCCGCCGCCCGCCGCGCCGTCGTCCGAGGGGGCCTGATCCGGGGGCGGAAGAATTTCTTCGACATCCCCTGCAACCTCACCGCCCGTCGCACGTCTCAACAAGTGAGTGGCGGGCTGACAGCCAGTCTCCCCGCCCGCTCCGTAGCGCAGTCGCCGCCGACGGTGCCCGGACAGCCGGGTCGCCGGGCGCGCGCCGCCTTCCCACAGCCATCGCCAGATGTCGCTGCGGCATGCCCGCAGCCGTGTTCCGGGGGGAACCATGTCCACGCACGCCACGCCCTTCCCCGGCGACTCAAGAAACCTGCATATGTAGCCCACCGGTATATATAGTCGCATGACATGAGGGCGCGCCCCGGCACGGGCCGCGTCGCGGTTCGGCACGCCCCCTTTTCCGCGCCCCGCACATCCGGGGCCCGGAGCGGCCGAACCATCAGGGGAGGGAACAGAGTTCGATGCACAGCGCCACCAGCACGCCCGGACAGCCGAGCACGACCCGGGCCGCCACCACCGCACCACCACCGACCACCCGCACAACCCGCACAACCGGCCGCACAACCGGGCGCGCGACCGGCCGCCTCGCCGGCCGGGCCGTACGGCACCTCGCCGAACTGCGCCCGCGCGCCTGGTTCTGGCCCACCGCCCTGATCGCCGGATACGCCGCCCAACTGCTCCTGCGGCTGGTCCTCGCCCGCCACCTGAGCTTCCCCTCCGTCCACCCCGACGAGGACTCCTACCTGGTCCTGGCCCGCGTCCTCGCCGGCCGGTCCACGACCGAGATCCCGGTCGGCGTGGTCATCCCCGGCGGCTACCCGCTGCTGATCTCACCCGCCCTGCGCCTGGCCGACGACCCGGTCACCGCCTACCACCTGATCATGGGGATCAACGCCCTGGTCAGCGCCCTGGTCTTCCCCCTCGCCTACGTGGCGCTGCGCCGCCTGGGCCTGCGCCGCCACCTCGCCTACGTCTTCGGCGCCGTCACCGCGCTGCTGCCCCCGGTGGTCTTCTACTCCCAGTTCGTGCTGACCGACGCCGTGCTGCCCGCGCTGATCCTGGCCTGGCTGCTGTGCCTGCACGGCTGGCTGGAGGACGGCCCGGCGCGCCGCCGCGCCTGGCACGCCGTCGGGGCGGGCGCGGGCGCGGCCTACGCGATGGCCACGCACGACCGCGGCGCCGTGGTGGTCGCCCTGACCGCCGTGGTGTTCGTCGGGGTCCTGCTGCTGCGGTGGGCCCCGTGGCGGGCCACCGTCGCGGGCCTCGGGGCCCTCGGCCTCGGCGTGGCCGGCGCCCGGCTGCTGTCGGCCTGGCTGCACGCGCAGTTCACGGTCCAGAACAGCGACGTCGGCGGCTTCCTCTGGGAGGGCCTGACCGACCCGGACGCCACCCGGCGCACCCTCACCCGCACCGCTGGCCAGATTTGGTGCTTCACCGTCTCCACCTGGGGCATCGGCGGACTGGCCGTCACCGCCTGCCTGTTCGCGCTGTTCAGCCGCCGCCTCCCGCGCCCGCAGCGGATCACCGGCGCCGTGCTGGTGGCCCTGCTGGCCGGCACCGCCCTGGCCGCGGCCGCCGCCCTGCCCGACGACGGACGCATCGACAACTGGGTCTACGCCCGCTACGTCTCCTACCTCGTCCCCGCCGCCTTCGTGACCGGCGCCGCCGTACTGGCCCGCTCAAGGCGCCGCACCCTCGTGCACGCGACGGCGGCGACGGCCGCGCTGACCCTGCTCCTCGCCGCCCTCGTCGTCCGCTCGGCCGGCGCCAAGCTGCGCACCCAGGGCTTCGTGCTGTGGGGCATGCCGGACGTGTCGTTCCTGTCCACCGACTGGGGCCGGCTCGCCATGTTCCGCACCACCGCCGCCGCCCTCGTCATCCTCGGCGCGCTCGTCCTGCTGCGCGCCACCGGAGGCCGCCCCGTGCTCTGGGTGCTCGGCCTGTCCCTGGCCCTGTTCGCCGCCTTCGCCACCTCGACCGTCACCGCCCACGTCACCGAACCGCACGCCAAGTGGCGCAAGGCCCAGGCCACCGGGTTCACCACCGCCGCCGGCCTCACCCCGCACGACAACGTGGTCCTCGCCTGGGACGTCGACTGGTCGCTGCGCAGCGCGCAGGCGTTCGAGGTCTACCACGGCCGCGTCTGGTACCTCGACCCGCGCCGCCGGCCCGTGCCGGCGCGGGCGAGCGTGGTGGTGACCCCGCTGCCGCAGCCGGGACAACGGCCCGAGGAGTACTGGCCCACCCGCCCGGTGGGCTGGTACGTCGAGCGGGCCGACGCCCAGCACAACTGGGTGATCTGGCGCAGGCGTTGACCCCACCACGCCCACCGCGCCCGCCACGCCCGACACACCGGGGATGAGCGTGGCGCCGGCACCACCCGGATACCCGGGGGTGCCGGCGCCACGGCGCCACGGCGCCACGGCGTCACAGTGCCGCGGCGTCACAGTGCCGCGGCGCCGCCGTGGGACAGCGCCGCGGTCAGGCGAAGGCCTCCGCGGAGTCCGAGGTCAGGGCGGACAGGTCGACGGGCCGGCCGGCCACGAGCGCGGCGGCCCGGACGTTGCGCGCCACCTCCTCGTCGGCGGCCTCGAAATGAGGCGCGTCGATCTCGAAGGTGGCACTGGCGAAACGGCCCCGCGCGGCCTGGACCGGATCCGGATGCGGATTGCGGTAGAGCCGCTCCGCACGGTCCCGCAGTTCCAGCATGGTGGGCACGGCCAACGCCATGTCCCGTGGCCGGCCGTTGAACGCCGAGTCGAGGTAACGCAACAGCACCGCGTAACGGGCGTTGAACGCCACCGCCTGCTCGTACACCGCGCTGGTGGCCGCGAACCGCCGGTAGTCGGCGACCTTGGAGTCACCGTGGATCGGGTACGCGTCGTCCCAACTGACATCGATCAGCGGGCCGCTGGGCTGGTCCTTGGGCCGGTCGTCGGGCCCGTAGCTGCGCCCGGTGTAGATCTCGTTGAAACGGAAGTAGTGCGCCAGTTCCGGCTGTTCGCCGAAACGCGCGTTGCTGTTCCAGATGCTGTCGTGGACGCCCTCACCCTGCTCGGTGATGGTCTCCAGCGCCTCCAACGCCGAGTTGCGCCCGTCCACCGGGAACACCTCGCCGCCGGAGTTGTAGAAGTCCTCCGGGCCCACCTGGTGGCCGGGCCTGTCCCGGGGGAAGACCGCGTCATGGCCCAACGTGGCGATCAGGTACTCCAGGCCCTCCCGGATGACGGTGTAGAACTGCCCGATGGACGTCCAGCCCGACCCGTCGGCGGCGTCCGGCGTCACCGCCTTCGGCCGCTCGATGCGCAGGAACGTCCTCAACGCCTCGGGGGAGAAGTGCCCGAGCCCGATCCTGGGCACGCTCTCGTCGCTGAACGGCAGCCGGGCCGGGTACTCGGCGACGAAACCCGTACCGACCCTCGGGCTGCCGCCGACCGCGTTGAGCAGGTTCGCGGCCAGCGTCATGTGCAGCATCTCCTCCACCAGCACCGCCCGGATCGCGTAGTACGCGCTGCGGTTGGTGCCCGGGCGGATGGTGTACATGCCCGTCATGTACACGGGGATGGTCAGGTGCTCCACCTCCATCGCCGCCTGCAGGTACCGGCGCAGCCCGGGCAGGGTGGTGGGCCGGGCGAAGCCCGCGTCGTGCAGTTCCAGGGCGGTGATCACGCCGGTACCTCCGCGTCGCTGCCGTCCCCGCCCGCACCGCGCAGATCGGCCGGCTGCCGCTCCAGGACCAGGTCCCGGTGGATCCGCTCCGCGCTGCGCAGCGCCAGGGCCAGCATGGTGATGGTCGGGTTGCTGGTGCCGATGGAGGGCATGCTGCCGCAGCCCACGGCGTACAGGTTGGGGTGCTCCCAGGTGCGCTGGTACCCGTCGACCACGGAGGTGGCGGGCGAGGCGCCCATGATGTGCGTGCCGGCGCCGTGACCGGCGCCGCTGTAGGCCAGGTGCACGCTCGTGCCGCCCACCGTGTGCTCGAAGTGGCCCAGCGGCGGGACGCCGTCGCGCGGGGCGTGGTCGGTGTAGTCGGTGGCACCGAGGCGGGCGAAGATCCGCCCGGCCACCAGACGGGCGGCGTACAGCCCGTCACGGGTGTGCTCGTCGAGGTCGTAGGTGATGACCGGACGCGGGTTGCCCATCGCGTCGCGGTAACGCCGGTCGATGGTGACCCGGTTGTTCGGGTCGGCCGACTGCTCGACGGCGATCTGCAGTTGCAACTGGCGCCCGAGCGTCGAGCCCAGCAGACGGCGCAGCTCCGGCCCGAACACGCCGTCCGGACGCACCTCGCCCGCCCGGTCGCCGCCGACGCCCAGCGCGGTGGCGACGTTGCTCATCGGCGCGCCGGTGGCCCACCCCCAGCCCCAGTTGCCGATCTCGATGCGGAACGGGGCCCTGCGCGCACGCCCCTGACCGAACCGGAACGCCTCCCAGCCGGAGGTGTGCCCGGGCCCGCGGAACGGCCCCACCGGCCCGCGCGCCTCCTCGGCGAGCGCCCAGTTGAGGATCGTCGGATGGTCCATCAGGTTGCGCCCGACCTGGTCGCTGCCGTTGGCGAGCCCGGAGAACAGCAGCAGCCGCGCGTTCTCGATGGCGTGCGCGGCCAGCACCACCATGTCCGCCTCCACCACGTGGGAGCGGCTGACCGGCGAGGCCGGGTCGTCGTACGTGCGGAACTCCACCCCGCTCACCCGCCCGCCCCGCGTCGCGCCCGCCAGCCGCACCCGGGTCGCCACACAACGCGTCGCCAGCGACACCGACTCGGAGAAACGGGCCTGCTGACGCAGCGGGTGCGACTTCGCCTGCACCGGGCAGATCGGCACACAACTCGCGTTGCCCACGCACCGCTCACCGTAGTTCGCCAGGCCCACCGCCCCCTGCGGCCGGTACGCCACCTGCGAATAGTCCGGATCCGGCGTGGAGTTACGGGCCTGCGGCAGGCTCCTGACCCGCAGCTCGTAACCGCGCCCGCTCACCTCGTCCAGGATCGACGCGCCGTCCAGCCTCCCGCAGTACCGGTCGATGTAACTCGCCGGGATCTGGTGCATCGGATACACGTAGTCCGGGTCCGCGACGACGCCGATCGCCCGCTGGTCCTGCGCGTTCCCGGCCACCCCGATCTCGAACTCGGCGCGCGCGTACCAGCGTTGCAACTCCCCGGCGTCGATGGGCCAGCTGCGCCCGTAGCCGTACCGCTCGGTGGCGAAGTCCTCGGGGTGCATGCGCGGCGTCGCGCCGAGCCAGTGCATCGCCGCTCCGCCCAGCTCGCGCAGGTAGTCGGTGCCGTAGGGCAGGCGGCCCCTCTGCACGAAGTAGCCGTTGGCGGTGAACTCCGGCTGCCCGGGCTCGGGGTCGCGTACCGGTGCGAGGTCCAGGACGTCGGGGGAGGGCGCGGCGGTGTTGCGCCGGTAGGCGGAGTTGGGGACCTTGGCGACGGCCCGGTGGTAGGTGGACAGCGAGCCGAGGT
The DNA here is from genome assembly GCF_053603215.1 of Kitasatospora sp. NPDC004240. NCBI lineage: Bacteria > Bacillati > Actinomycetota > Actinomycetes > Kitasatosporales > Streptomycetaceae > Kitasatospora > Kitasatospora sp. NPDC004240. The sequence continues at coordinate 5,524 of NZ_JBSGFD010000310.1, forward strand.
AGCCGGGCCAGGTCTCGGTGCCGCCGTTGCCGGCCTCCAGGATCAGCACCCGCCAGCCCTGGTCGCCGAGTTCCTTGGCGATCAGGCTGCCGGACCAGCCGCCGCCGACGATGACGACGTCGTAGCGCCGGCGCACGGCCTCGTGGGCGGTGATGGTGGTGACACTCTCGCTCATGCCTGCTCCTGCGGGGCGTCGGACTGCGGGGCGTCGGAGCGTGTGGCGGCGGTCGGTACGGCGGACGGCGCGATCGCGCGCCAGGCGCGGTGGCCGGGCAGCAGGTGGACGGGGACGGCGTCCGGCGTGACCTCGGCCGCCAGCCCGGTGCGCCAGACCAGCGCCTCGTCGAGGTCCAGGTCCCGGCGCAGTTCCTCGGCGGTGGGCTGGGGCGGCGGCTCGACGGCCCAGGTGCCGAACCCCGGCGGCTTGGCGCCGGCCGGGTGCCCGTGGAAGGTGCGCCACACCAGGCCCTCGACGTACGACTCCGGGGCGACGACGAACTCCTCGTTGGCCACCTGGCGGCGCAGCGCCGCGTGCGCGGCCGGCGCCAGGCGCGGCCAGGCGCCGGTCAGCCACAGGTACGTCAGCGCCCGGGCCACCTCCAGGTGGACGGGCGACAGCTCCTGCGGGCCGCCGCGTCCGGAGGCGGCCGTCGTCCACGCGGTCCAGAACTCGGCGAACGCCGCCGGCCCGACCTGCTCGCGGGCGGTGGCCAGGTAGCGCTCGGCCATGCCGGTGGCGTACAGGTCGAACGCGGCGAAGCCGGTCAACGGGACGCTGAGGTCGACGAAGTCCTCGACCTCCGGGGTCACAGCGGGATCCGTCATCACGCTCCTCTCGCGGGGAGCTCGCCCGGGCGGTGGCCGGATGCCGCCGCTCGAAACAGTTCTCGGGCGAACCGTCTCGCATCATCGCCCGCGCGGCGGGCGCCGTGGCCCCCGTGGCGGCGGTGGTGGAGGGATTCACCCGGCCGGGCGGCGCCCGCTTTCGGTGCGCGCGCCCGGCGTGCGTGCCGGCAGCGGCGTGCGCGGG
>NZ_JBSGFD010000311.1:0-6538 GCF_053603215.1 Kitasatospora sp. NPDC004240
CCGGTCACCAGGAGCACGTCCGGGCTGGCGTCGTACCGGTCGAGCGCGGCGAGGGGCCCCGGCGAAGGGCGCCGGCGCGGCCGGCCGGGGACGTGCCCCCGCCACCCCTGCGGACGGCGTGCCGGCCGCCGAACTCACCCGCGCCTGGCGGGATCTGGCCCTTTCCGCAGTCACCCTCGGGGTGGCCCGCGCGGCCCAGGACTGGCTGGTCCGCTTCCTCAACCAGCGCACCCCGGCCGACCTCACCGAGCCGCTCGGCACCCTGCCCCGCTACCGCGGCGCGCTGGGCGAGATCGAGACCCGGCTGATCGGCGCCGAGGAGCTGGTCAACGGCCTCGCCCCGCGGGTGGACCGGGCCGATCCGGACGCCGTCGCCCGTACCGGGCCCGCCCAGCTGCTCGCCACCCGGGCCGCGGTCGGCGCCGTCCAGCAGGCCGTCGCGCTCACCGGCAACCCGGGGCTCAGCCGCCGCCACCCGCTGGAGCGTTACCTGCGGGACGCGCTCAGCAGCCGGGTCCACTTCGCCCCGGACGAGGCCGTGCTGGACGCGACCGGCCGGGCCGCCCTGGCGCGGGGCGCCCAGCGCTGACACCCCGCCGGGACGTCGCCAGGACCCGGCCGGGACTTCACCGGGGCTTCCCGAGACTTCATCAGGACTTCACCGGGATTGCGCCGGGCGGGGACGCCGCCGAGCCCCGGCCGGAGGACGGCCCGGCGGGGCTCGGCGAGGGCGCGCGGTGGGTCAGCGGGTGCCGACGGCGGCGCGTACGGCCCGGCGGGCCAGCGCGGCGTCGTCGTACAGCCGGCGGATCATGATCCGCTGCTCCTCGCCCGCGCCCGGCACGTCGTACAGCCGGATCTCCCGCATCAGCACCAGCACCAGGTTGACCAGGAACGCGTCCCGGGCCAGGGTGCCGCCGCTCTGGGCGAGTTGGCTGATCTGGCGGCGGGCGGCGGTGTCGCCGGACAGCACGCTCCACAGCACCGCGAGGTCGTAGCCCGGCAGGTACCAGCCGGCCTGCTCCCAGTCGACCAGCACCGGGCCGGACGGCGCCAGCAGGGTGTTGCTGAGCAGCGCGTCGCCGTGGTTGAGCTGGAGCGGGGTCTGCGCCAGGCCGTGCAGCAGACCGCGCAGGTCGCCGGCGTCCCGGTCGGTCAGCTGGCCGACCGAGTGGTACCGGGCGATCTCCAACTGGTAGTCCAGGCGCGGCTCGAACACGTCGGCCGGCGGCCGCCACAGGTTGAGCGTGCGCAGCGAGCCCAGCACCGCCCGCACCTCGCCCGGGGTGGGCGCGTTGACCGGGTGCCGCTCGCGGGCCGCCGGACGGCCCGGGACCCGCTCCAGGACCAGCACGCAGCGGTCGTGGTCGGCCGCCACCAGCCGGGGCAGCCGCACCGGCGGACGGTGCCGGACGAACGCCCGGTAGACCGCCACCTCGTGGTGGAAATCGGCCACCAGCTGCTCGAAGTACTCACTCCGGACCGCCTGCGGGGAGAGGCACTTGGCGACCACCGGCGCCCGGCCGATGGTGCCCGCCACCAGGATGTGGCGGCTGCCCTCGCGCAGCACCTGGCGCGGGGTGAACGCGGGACATATCCGCGCGACACCGGCGAGCGCGGCGCGTACCGCCGGGGTCTGCAGCGCCGCCGGGTCGATCCGCTCGGGGTTCGCCGGCTGGCCCGGCCGCTGCGGACCGCGCAGCCGCTCCATCCCGGCCCGATCCATCCCCGGACGCACCGGCGCGAACCGGGTGGCGCTGAACCCGCCCGCCTCGGGGGTGCGCAGGCCCAGCGCCGTCCGTCCGGCCTGGCCCCGGGCGTCCGTGGACCGGCCGTCGGTGCCGCGCGGTGCCGCGGGGCGGCTCGGCGGCACCTGCTTCGGACCGGGCCGGCCGGTGGCCGCGGTGGGGGGACGCAGCGCGGTGCGGGTCGTGGCGGGCGCGGGGGAGGTCGCTGAGGAGTACATGGGGTGAGGGTGGTCCCTTCCTGGTCCGTCGACGGGCGTTCCCCGCGGGGGCGGGGAGGACCGTTGCCGCGAGGCTCCTGGCGCGGTGACGGCCCTGCTCGGTGCGAGGGGTGGAGCGCGGGCGCCGGGCACGGACGCGGGGCCTGGACCCCTGCGACGGCGGTGTCCGGGCCGCCGCACCCTGGGGAATGCGGCGGTCGGACTGCCGTGGCCGTGCCCGGCGCCCCCGCGCCACCCGGCCGCGCCACCCCCTCGGGTGAGGACCGGGTACGCCCCACGACACGTCCGGGGGAGGCCCCCGGCCCGGTGGTGGGGCGCCTCCCGACCCGAGGGGCGAGGTGGCGCACCTCTACATCACACCCGGACGGCACTGGTACGTAATGTGGCGGACCCTGGCGAAGCCTGGCGAATGCTCGCCTGGCACATGACGGAGCGCTAGTTTCGAACCAGCCGAGGAACCTGGGGGCTTCACTTGAGCAGGGAACCCAACACCCGACTCGCCGACCTGTTCGTCCTGACCGGATGGTCCAAGGGCGAGCTCGCGCGGCTGGTCAACCGGCGGGGTGCGGCGATGGGCCAGCAGCAGCTGTCCACCGACACCTCCCGGGTGCGGCGTTGGATCGAGCGGGGGGAGATCCCCCGCGATCCGGTGCCGAGGGTGCTGGCGGCCGTGTTCACGGAGCGGCTCGGCCGTGTCGTCACCACTGAGGACCTCGGTCTGGAACGACACCGGCCCACCAGGTCCGGGGCGGCGCAGCCCGCAGCAGTGCCATGGGAGCCGGATCGGACGGCCGCGGTCCTCACCGAGTTCACGGGAATGGACCTGATGCTGAACCGACGTGGATTGGTGGGCGCGGGCGCCGCGCTCACGGCCGGGGCGGCCGTCGCCGACTCGCTGAAGGGCTGGCTGGGCGGGGACGCGGTCGCGTACGCGGCCTCGGTGCCCGGCCCCCGGCAGGTGCTCACCCAGGGCGGGGCCCGCCCGGTGGTGGACGTGTACGACGCCGGCCCGGTCGGGCTCGACGAGGTCGAGGCGCTGGAACGCTCGGTCGAGGTGTTCCGGGCCTGGGACGCCGCCCGCGGCGGCGGCCTCCAGCGCAAGGCGGTGGTCGGCCAGCTCAACGAGGTCGGCGGACTCCTGACGCACCGCCACGGTCCGCTGGTGGAGCAGCGGTTGTGGCTGGTCGCGGCCAACCTCGCGGTGCTGGCGGGCTGGATGTCCCACGACGTGGGCCTGGAGCCCACCGCGCAGAAGTACTTCGTGATCGCCGCCGAGGCGGCCAAGGAGGCCGGGGACCGGCCCCGGGCCGGCGAGGCGATCTCCCGGGCCGCCCGGCAGATGGTCCACCTCGGGCGTGCCGACGACGCGATCGACCTGATGGGCGCCGCCCGCGCCGGCGGCACCTCCCGCGCCCTGCCCAGAACCCGGGCCATGTTCAACACCGTGGAGGCGTGGGCGTACGCGTCGATCGGCCGCGCCCAGGAGACCCGGCGGCTGCTCGGCGAGGCGGAGCAGCTGTTCGCCGAGGACAACGACGAGCCGAAGCCGTCCTGGATGCAGCTCTTCGACGAGGCCGAGCTGCGCGGCATGCAGGCCCTGGTGCTGCGCACCCTCGCCGAGCACGACCCGGGCGCGGCCGGCCAGGCCCGCCGGCACGCCGAGCAGGTCATCAAGCTGCGCGAGGGCACCGGTCAGCTGCGCTCGGCGCTGTTCGACCGGATCACCCTGGCCTCGGTGCACTGGCAGACCGGCGAGCCGGACGCCGCCGAGTTCCAGACCAAGATGGTGATGAACCTGATCAGCCAGAACTCCTCGCACCGCACCTGGGACCGGCTGCGCGAGATGTACCGGCTCACCGCCCGCTACCGGGGACTGCCGGTGGTCGACGAGCTGCGGGCCGAACTGGGCCGCGAGCTGCGCCAGGCGGACGCCAAGAACCGGCCGCGGCTCACCTGAGGCGGTGGGCCCGCCCGGGACGGCCACGGGCCGGGCCACGGGTGGCCACGGGTCGGGGGCGGGCCCGTGGCGCGTGGCGGTGTCCTCGCGGTGGCGGGTGGCGGCATCGGTGCGGCGTTCCTGCGGTGCGGAGTCCGCGCGTGCGGTGTCAGTGGGGTGCGGTACCCGCGCGGTGACGGGTCCCGGGGCTGTCGGCGCCGGCCTCAGGCCGCGCGCAGCCACATCCGCAGGGCGGTCACGGTGCCGTCCGTACCGAGCACCGGTTCGCCCTCGCACGCCACCGGGCCGAGCCCGGGCACCCGGACCAGGCCCACGGGGCAGCGTCCGTGCACCAGCGCGTCCGTCATCATCCGGCGCAGCAGCGGCCGGTCCGCCTCGGTGAGCCGGTCGGGCAGCCGGTCGAGGCTCAGCGGGCCCTGACCGGGGTCGCAGCCGAGCAGCCGGAAGGTCTCCGGTGACCAGCGCACGTCGTCGGTGAGCAGGTCCCACTCGGCCGTGGCGTCCGGCTGGGCGTCCGCCCGCGCGGCTGCCGACCCGCAGGGGGCATCGGCGGCGTCGTCATGGACGGACGCGTCGTCGGAGGAGTGGTGGTCGGAGGCGGCGCGGTCGGAGCCGGGGGCGGGGTCGGGCGTGTCGCCCCCGGCCCCGTCCGGCCCGTCCGCCGCGTCATCCGTGTCCGTCGCCGCGCCGCCCGCGGGCCCGTCCGTCGTTCCGCCCACCGGGGCGTCCGCCGGGGCGGTGCCCGTCGGGCGGGCGGCGGGGGAGGGCAAGCTCATACGAGGTCCAACGGGGTTGGGGGCGGGTGGGGTGGTGAGACGACTGTCGCACAGCCGGATCGCCCGCGTGGGGGATTTGCACAGATCGATGCGAAATTCCCGTGGCATATGCCAAAGGGGCAGGAGGGTTCATCGCCCTGTGTGCGGCGGGGCCCCTCAGGCGGTAACCTTCGGTGATTCCGGCGCCCGGGCGCCCACCCGCAGTACCTGACCAGAGACCCCGGCGACGGAAATCCCGTTGCCACTACGACCGCCGCAACGGATGCTGACCTCATGTTCGAGCCAGTGATAGCACCCAGTGCCAGCCTCCTCGGCCTCCTGCAGCGAGGCCGCGGTGACGGGCAGCTCCATGCGCTGGCCGCCGACCGCACCGAGGCCATCGCCGCCCTGGAGGAGTGCGTCACCTGCGACCCGAGAGCCGACTGGCAGGTCGAGAACCGCTCCCTCTACTACGCGCGCCTGTACATGGAACTGGAGGCCCCCCTCGACGGCATCGAGGACCACCTCCACTCCCCGGAGGACCTCCTCGACCACGAGGACGCCCGCACCGGGCTCGCCCTGTCCGTCCTGGGCCACCTCGCCGCGTACGGCCGGCGCGACGCGCTGCTGATGCTGCGCGAGTACGCCGCCACCGGCACCAACTGGTCCTGGGCCCTGGACGAGCTGGCGCTGCGCGACGACGACCGCGGGCTGCTGCTGCTCGGGACCGCCGTGCTGGACCGCTTCCCGCCGGGCCCCGAGGGCGACGCCGAGCTGCGCGCGACCATCCGTTCCGCGTACGAGCCCCGGCCCTGGCGGCTGTGGGCCGCGTACCACCCGAGGGTCGCCGCCGCGAGCGAGCAGTCCCCCTTCGACCTCTGGCAGCGCCAGCTGAACCGCAGCGGCGTCACCCCGGGCTGGAGCACCGCCGACGTGCTCGCCTGGGCCGACCAGGGGGACCTCGGCAACCTCGGCGCCGGCGCCTTCTCGCAGACCGACCGTCCCGACACCCACGCCTCCGATCCCGCCGGCCCCGACGCCGTCGACCGGCGGGCCGCCGCGGCCGCCCGCTGCCTGGCCGCCGTGGTCCGCCCGGAGGACCGCCCGACCCTGCTGGAGGCCGCCCGCGGCGGCCTGCCCGGCGCCCGCCGCGCGGCCCTGCGCTACCTCGTCGACCGGCGCGACCCCGCGGCCGCCGAGCTCATCGAGGCCGCCGCCGCCGACGTCGACGACCGGACCGTCCGCTTCGGCCTGGAACTGCTCGGCCGGATGCGCGGCCCCGAGGCGCTGGCCCACGCCCGCCGCTGGGCCGACCCCGCCACCGGCGGCGCCGACAGCGCGCTCGGCGAGGCCGCCGTCCAGTTGCTCGCCGACGCCGGCGAACCCTGCGACGCCCTGCTGGTCACCGCCGGGCTGCGCCGCTGGGTCTCGGTCCGCGGCGTCTCAGGGGCCGGCCTCGGCACCCTGGTCGACGGTGCGGGGCGGCTGGCCGCCGCCGGAGCCGTCCCCGTCCTGCGCCACATCTACGGCGAGGCCGCCTCGTCCGAACTGCGCGGCCGCGCCGCCCGGGCGCTCGCCGCGACCGACGAGCACTTCCCCGAGGGGCCCGCCGTCGAGTGCCTCTGGGACTGCGAGGAGTCGACCAGGGAGCTCGCCGCCCGGCACGTCGCCACCACCGGCGACGCCCGGGTGCTGGAGCGCCTGCGCCGCCTGGCGGCCGACCCGGCCGAGGAGGCCGAGGTGCACGCCGCCGTCCGGGGCCGGCTGACCGCCGCCCGCGAGCGCCGGGGTTAGGCGGCTCCCCTCCTTCCACGAAGGAACGAAGCACGGTGGCCGGGGACCCGATCGGGTCCCCGGCCA
>NZ_JBSGFD010000312.1:0-6444 GCF_053603215.1 Kitasatospora sp. NPDC004240
GTGCAGTCGGCGCGCCGCAGGTTGGTCGCTTCGGCCGGACGGGTGGCCGCGGCGGCCCCACCGACGGCGGCGGCCCCGCCCACAGCGGCGGCCGCGGCCGCGCCGAAGCCGCCCGCGCCGACCCAGAGCAGCACCCCGCCGGGCAGCAGCGCCCGCAACCCGGTGTTGATCTCGGAGAGTTCGAGGTACGCCGCCGTGCAGCGGTCGCACTCCTGGAGGTGCCGTCCGACCTCCCCCGAGGCCCGCTTGCGCAGCGAACCGCGCGCGTAGGCGCCCAGCCGGTTGGCGTACGCGGCGCAGGCCCGCTCCTGGCTGCCGGAGACGTGCGCCTGGAGGAACGCGGCGGCGAGCCGGTCCCGGGCGCGGTGCGCCTGGACGGCCGTGGCGTTGGCGGTCTTGCCCAGCATCACCGCGACGGTCTTCGGCGACTCCCGCTCGACCTCGGTGTGCCAGAGCACCACCCGGTCGTCCTCGGGCAGTTCGGCGTAGGCCTTCATCACCATCCGCCGGTCGGCCATCGCCATCGCCCAGGCGTCCGCGCCCGGGTCGGCCAGGTCGAACTCCACGGCACCGGCCGAGCTCTGCGCGAACGTTCCGAAGTCGTCGACCAGTTGCTCGCGCCGCTCGCTGCGCGTCCAGGCGGCGGCCACGTTGCGCACGGCCGTCAGCAGGTACGCGCGGACCGCGAACTCGGGCCCCTTGCCCGCCTTCAGCGCCTGCAGGGTCCGGGCGAACACCTCGCCGGACAGGTCCTCGGCGGTGAAGCTGTCCCGGCAGCAGGTCCGCGCGTAGCGGCGCACCGCGTCGGCGTGCCGGCGGTAGATCTCCTCGTACGCGGCGTCGTCGCCGCCCCGCACCCGGGCGGTCAACTCGGCGTCGGAGGGCGGGCGCTCGCCGTCCACCGGGTCGGCCGGAGCGGGCACGGTGGCCCGGGCGGGCGCCGCCGGGCGGGCGGGCAGGCCGGTGCCGACGAAGGCCTCCGGGGTCACGCCGCCCTGTCCGGCGGGGGCCTGGCCGGGCACCCGGGGCGCGTACGGGACCGGTCCGCCGGCCTCGTTCGGGCCGGCGAGCGACTCACGCAGCGGCACGCCCGCCTGGTCGGGCACCTGTCCGGGGAGGGCGGGCCCGGAGCCCGGCGCGCCCGGTCCGGTGGCACCGTCCCGGCCACCCGCGCCGGAGCGGCCGAAGTCGAGGCCGTAGCCGTAGTCGTTCTGTTCCTCGGCGCTCACAACGGACCCCAGCATTCATGACAGCCCCCGTACCGTGGCAGGGCGCGCGGGAGTGCGTGGGCGCACGGTGCACCGGCGCGCGGACCCGAGGTCGCGCGAACGACGCGCATCGGGACAATGGCTCCAACCACGGCCAAAGGATGGCATAGCGCAGAGTTGGGCGGTAGCCGGACCGGCCGTGACCCACTCTTCCGAGGGGCCGTCGCCGGTCTGTTCGGGCCGGGCGACCGATCCGGTACGGCGGCGGCCGTACCGGCGGCGATGGCCCCCGGGCCCGGCCCGCGGTGGGTCCAACTCCCTTGTGCGCGAAGGCGGTCGGCCGTCCGCGTGCGGGCGCTCAGCGCGCCCGCAGGCCGTCCAGCAGGATCTGCAGCAGCCGGTCCGACGGCGAGTGCGACGGCTGACCACCCGTCTGCTGGCCCACCGTCTGCTGACCGGTTGGATGCTGGCCGGCCGGATGCTGCCCGGCCGTCGGCGCGGCGGGCCGCGAGGCGTGCACCGGCACCGAGGCGGTCAGCACCAGCACCACGTCCGCCACCGTCACGCCCGGGCGCAGCTCACCGGCCGCGCCCGCGCGGGCCACCAGGGCGGCCAGCAGCTGCAGCAGCAGCCGGGGGTCGGCGTCGGCGGCCGGCTGCGCGACCGGCGAGGTCTCCGGCCGCCCGGTCCGCGGGTCGTACGACCCGCCGCCCAGCACGGCGTTGCGCAGCTCCGCGCCGAGCTCCGGCGCCCGCTGCTCCGGCACCCGGCCGAGCTCCTCCGCGTACCGGAAGGCCTCCGGCGGCAGCAGCCGCCCGGCGCCGGTGCTCACCGTCCGCGCCAGGTAGCCGGCCAGCGCGTCCCAGGCCCCGCCGCCGCCGTACAGCGAATCGCGGGCCTGCGCGGTCAGCCAGGCCACCTCCTCGGCGGCGATCCGCTGAACGAGCACCTCCTTGCTGGGGAAGCGCCGGTACACGGTGCCGACGCCGACGCCGGCCCGGCGGGCGACCTCCTCCATCGGCGCGCCGTAGCCGAACTCGCCGAACACCTCGCGGGCCGCGCGCAGCACGCTCTCCAGGTTCCGCCGGGCGTCCACCCGCAGCCTCGTCCCCGGTGGCGCCGGCACCTGCGGATCCCCGCGGTACGGCGTGCCGGCGTACGAGACCGCGTGGTGACCCGGAAGGTCGGCGGGACCGCGTTGCTCCGGCACCATGCCCTGGCCGGCGTGCGGAAGCCCCGCCCGCCCCAACAGTCGCTCCTGCTCCATCATCCCAACTCTCCCCCGCAGGCGTCCGATGCCGGACCCTGTCGTCGCCCGCCCCTGCACCCGGGGGTGCAGCTCCGTTTGTCGGAAGTGATCCGATGACACATCGCGCATGCAGTTCCTGCCGGCTGCTGCCGGCTCTGGCAGTTCGTACCGTCGGGCCGTGCCGGGGGCTCGCACCACCGGTCCGGTCCGCGGCCGGGGCCGCCGCGCCGGGTCGCTCATCCGGCTCGGCGCGCGTCGGCACCGCCCGGGGCCGTGTCCGGGGACTACCCTTCCCCGGATCACTGTCCCGCAGTCCGGTTCTCGCGCCAACGCTAGAACTGGCCGTAGTGGCCGCTCCACGGTGCGTTGCCGACGGTTCCCATGGCGATACCCGGCCCCGGCACACAATCCGACCATAGTTCACGGCAGTTCGCGGCCAAAAGTGCGTCAGAAACTCACCCCTTCGACCCATCCGGCACCACTGGTCGATCCCCGTCCCATCCGTCACGGCACGGACTGTGGACAAGAGGCCCCCCGGCGGTCCTTCATTGAGGCGTGAACCGGGTCACACCGACAGGGGGTGCGCCATCAGGATCCTGATCGTCGGCGGCGGCTGCGCCGGGACGGCCGTCGCACTGCGCCTCCAGCGCGGGCTGCGCGACCGCCTGCGGAGCGGCGAGGCGGAGATCACCGTCGTGGAGCCGCAGTCCTACCTGACCTACCAGCCGCTGCTGGCCGAGGTCGCGGCCGGCTCCATCGACCCGCGGCACGTCGTGGTGCCGCTGCGCCGGGTGCTCGGCGGCTGCCGGGTGCTCACCGCCCGGATCACCCGCGTCGAGCACGCCACCCGCCGGGCCTGGGCCGACTCCGCCCGGCGGGGGGAGGCCCCGTCGCCGGTCGAACTCGGCTACGACGTCCTGGTCGTGGCACCCGGCTCGGTCTCGCGCACCGACCCGGTCCCCGGCCTGGCCGAGCACGGCCGCGGCTTCTCCACCGTCGGCGAGGCGGTCGGCCTGCGCAACCACGTGCTGGAACAGCTCGACCTGGCCTCCGCCACCCGCGACCCGGAGCTCCGCCAGGCCGCGCTGACCTTCGTCTTCGTCGGTGCGGGCTACGCGGGCGTCGGCGCGCTCGCCGAGCTGGAGGACATGGCCGGATACGCCGCCAGGGGCTACCACAACGTCGCCCCCGACGACCTGCGCTGGGTGCTGGTGGAGGCCACCGACCGGGTCCTGCCCGGGGAGCCGCCCGAACTCGCCGCCCACACCCTCGCCCAACTGCGCGAGCGCAGCGTCGACGTACGGCTGCGCACCACGCTGGAGTCGGCCGCCGGCGGGGTCATGGCGCTCTCCGACGGCAGCCGCTTCGCCGCCCGCACCCTGGTCTGGACGGCCGGCGTGCGGCCCTCCCCGCTGCTGCGCGACAGCGACCTGCCGCTGGACACCCTCGGCCGGGTCCGCTGCCTGCCCACCCTCCAGGTGCTCGGCCCGGACGGGCGGGCGCTGCCCGGCGCCTGGGCCGCCGGCGACGGCGCGGCGGTGCCCGACCCGCACGCGGACGGGGCGCCCTGCGCGCCCAACGCCCGGCACGCCATCCACCAGGCCCGCCGGCTCGCGGACAACCTGCTGGCCGTCCTGGACGCCCGGGAGCCCGCCGCCTACCTGCCCGCCCCGGCCGCCTGCTCGACCTCGCTCGGGATCGGCCGGGCGGTCGCCCACACCCGGCGCGGCGGGCGGCTGACCGGCCGCCGGGCCTGGTGGGTGCACCGCGCCCGCCACCTGCGCGGACTGCCGAGCAACGACCGGCGGGTCCGGGTGCTGATGGACTGGCTGCTGGGGGGCTTCTTCTCCCGCGAGGTGGTCTCGCTCGGCGCGCCGGAGCGGCCGAAGGAGGGGACGCCGACACCGGGCGGGCCGGGCACGCCGTGACCCGCGCGGAGGATCCCGCCTTCCGGGCGGTGGACGGCGCCGGAGACCCGGCCGGCGCCGCCCGTTCGGCCGGCGCCGTTCGCGGGGCCGCCACGTGCACCGGGTGACCGACGCGACGACCTTGTGACTGACACGACGACCGCGACCGGCGCGCGCGACTTTCGGAACCGGGCCCCGGCCTGACAGGATCTGCCCAACCGCATCATCACCCCGTGTGCAAGACCGCATACGAAAAGTGATTGTATGCCTGGACCCGAGGAAGCGGCCGTCGTTTGAACCTCATGCGCTGGAGCGCCCGGCTCACCGGAGCCCCCTGGCGTGCCACCCCGCAGGGCGGGGCCGGCACCGACCCGGGCGCGGAATCCGCCCCGGCCGCCTCCGGCTGCCCGGTTCCGGCGGCCACCACCCCGGGCCCCGTCACCCCTACCGGCCTGCGCTGCCCCTCCGTCCTCCCCAACCCCCGCGACCCCACCACCCTCCTCGCACTCGTCCCCGCCGGCCCCCACCTCCCCGGCGACCTGCGCGAGGTGCTCAACCGGATCCCCGCCCCCGTCGCCGTCACCTACGGCCCCCAGCACCAGCTCGGCTACGCCAACCGGGCGTACCGCGAGCTCTTCGGCGACCGCCCCGCCGGCCTGCCCGCCCGCGAGGCCATGCCGGAGCTGGACACCATGGGCGTCCTGCCCCTCATGGACCAGGTGATCCGCGGCGGCCGCCCGCGCAGTGTCAAGGCCCGCGCGATCCTCGGCCACCCGGGCAACCGCTACTACAACGTCTCCTGCGTCCCGCTCGGCGCCGACGACACCGTCGGGACCGGCACCGACGGCGTCCTCATCTTCGCGGCCGAGGTCACCGACCAGGTCCACGCCGCCACCCGGCTGCGCGAGGCCGAACGCCGCCAGCGCGAGGCCGCCGTCACCCTCCAGCGCAGCCTGCTCCCGCAGAAGCTCGAACAACCCGCCGACCTGACCGTCGCCGCCACCTACCAGCCCGGCGGCGCCGAGGCGGCGGTCGGCGGCGACTGGTACGACGTCATCGGCATCGACGGCCGCCGAACCGCCCTCGTCATCGGCGACGTCATGGGCCGCGGCCTGCGCGCCGCCGCCGTCATGGGCCAGCTGCGCACCGCCGTCCGCGCCTACGCCCGCCTCGACCTTCCGCCGCACGAGGTGATGCGCCTGCTCGACGGCCTCGCCATGGAGATCGACGCCAACCAGATCGCCACCTGCACCTACGCCGTCTGGGACTCCGCCCGCTGCACCCTCACCTACGCCTCCGCCGGCCACCTCCCGATGCTGCTGCGCCGCCCCGACGGCACCGTCCTGCGCAGCGAGGAGCAGAACGGCCCGCCCCTGGGCACCGGTGGCGGTGTCCACCTCTCCCACACCCTGCGCCTGCTGCCCGGCACCACCGGGGTCCTCTACACCGACGGCCTGGTGGAACGCCGCGACGAGGACATCGACCAGGGCCTCGACCTGCTCGCCCGCACCCTGGCCGGCGCCGGGGGCGCACCCGACGTCGTCTGCTCCCGCCTGCTGCGGGCGATGGGCGTCACCTCGGAACACGACGACGACGTCGCCGTCCTCGCCTTCCAGCTGCCCTCCCCGGACCACCCCGAGGAGCCGGCGCAGCTCACCGAGCCGGCCCTTGACTCGGTCTCCCCAGAGGTCTAGTGTTCTTCGAGCTGCCTGGCAGGGAGCACCGGACACGCATCGGCGCGGACGGCCCCGGGGCGGCCAATCCCTTGAAACACCACTCGGTCCGTACCGGGTCGCGTCCTGACGCGTCTCGGACGTATTTCGGTGTGCGCGTTTAAATGGGTTGCGGCCCGATTCGCTTTTCGGAGCGGGGATCGGCTAGAGTTTGAAACGTCGGACGGGGCGTCAAGTCCCGGAAGGCGAAAGCGGGTCAGGTAAGTGAAACTCCGGCGGAAAGCCGGGGCGGAAAACATCTGATAAGCTGGTAACACGGAAGAACGAAGCGCCCGGAGGGCCCGCTGGAAGGCGGTCCGAAGGAAGTGTCCGTTCCTTGAGAACTCAACAGCGTGCCAAAAGTCAAC
>NZ_JBSGFD010000313.1:0-6417 GCF_053603215.1 Kitasatospora sp. NPDC004240
GCCGCCCTCGCCCAGGCCGACCTCGGCCTCGCCATGGGCACCGGCACCGACGCCGCCATCGAGGCCGGCGACCTCACCCTGGTCCGCGGCGACCTGCGCGCCGCCGCCGACGCCATCCGCCTCTCCCGCCGCACCCTCGCCACCATCAAGGGCAACCTGTTCTGGGCCTTCGCCTACAACCTCGCTGCCCTGCCCCTGGCCGCCGCCGGCCTCCTCAACCCGATGATCGCCGGAGCCGCCATGGCCTTCTCCTCCGTCTTCGTCGTCGGCAACAGCCTCCGCCTGCGCACCTTCCGCGCCGCCTGACAGACCATCGACCACCGGTGGACCCCGCCCGGGCCCGTGAGCACCCGCTCACGGGCCCGGCCGCCGTGTGCCCACTCGCAGGTCGATCGGCGACCCGCCCGGCACGGGTTCACCCCGTCGAGGCGCGCAGGAGGGTCCGGGCCCCGGTGCCCGATGGCCGGTCATGGCGGGCCTCCCGCAGATGACTTGGGCGCGAACGACACTTGGCCGATATGTGATCGGGCGCCTCGCGTGGGTGGTGGCGCCGGGGCAGACTGGGGCGCGATCGGTCGGCGCCACGGTTCGCGGTGCGTGTTGACCGTACATTGACACGAGGGAGTGTGCTCCTTGACCACCCAGCCCAGGCGGGGTGCCCGCCGCCGCACGATACCGGCCCTGATGGCGGCCCTCTGCGCGATCGTCGGCGTCACCGCCGTCGGTGCGACCCCGGCGGCCGCGGCCGACCGGCGACACCCGATCTACGCCATCGCGCACCGGGTCGACACCCTGGACGGCGTGAACGCGGCGCTCGACCACGGCGCCAACAGCATCGAGATCGACGTCTGCGCCTGGTGGAACCCCAACGAATGGCGCGCCTGGCACGACTGCTCCTCGGCCGGTGACAACCGGCTGGGCCCCAGCTTCGACAGCATGATCGACCGCATCCTCGCCCAGGCCGGCGCCGGGCGCCGGCTGGCCCTCGTCTGGCTGGACATCAAGGACCCCAATTACTGCGGCGAACAGCCCAACCGCGCCTGCAGCGTCGCGGGACTGCGCGACAAGGCGCAGCGCCTGACGGCCGCCGGGATCCAGGTGCTCTACGGCTTCTACGAGTACCACGGCGGCAGCACCCCGGACGTCGGCGGCCGGGGCTGGAAGAGCCTGGAGGGCCGGCTCGGCCCGCTGGAGGGCATCACGACGACCGGCGCCCGCGACCAGGTCCGCAACGCCTTCAACCGGTCCGGCTCCGGGTTCCCGAACGGCCGCCGGGTGATGGACTACGGCGACAGCGACATCACCAAGGGGTTCGGCAACTGCACCGAGGCCACCTACAACACCTGCGCGGAGCTGAAGAAGGGCGCCGCCGACCGGGCCGCCGGACAGCTCGCCGCCACGCTGTCCTGGACGACCACCTACAACGACCCCTGGTACGTCGACAAGCTGCTGGGCGACGCGCGCGTGGACGGCATCATCGCCGGCTACGGCAGCTTCACCGGAGTGCGCGAGTACGACAACGGCTGGCAGTGCGCCAACGCCGTCAACCTCATCCGCGACTGGGTGAACCGCCACGGCTCCACCCATCGCATGGCCACCGCCGGTGACCGCCTGTTCCAGTAGAAGGCGCCGCGCGGATTCGCGGCGAAGACCACGCGCGGGCCGTCCGTCCGGGAGACGATGCCCCCATGGACATCGAGACGATCGAACGCACCCGACGGGCCCTGCACGCGGTGGCCGAACTGGTCCTGGCCGGGCCGCAGCACCGGGCCAGCGGCACCATCCGGCTGCGCGCCTGCCCGGGCGGCTTCGCCACCAGTGTCGAGCCCCGGCTGCGGGTGATCGGTGCCGAGCTGGTCGCGCACGGGCAGGTGCTGTCCCTCGAACGGACCACCTGCACCGCGCTCGGCGAGGCCCTCGGGCTCGCGTGCGGCGCCCCCGCCGGGCTGTACGAGGACGGGCCGGGCATCGAGGCCGACGCCACGCTGGAGGTCGACCCGGCCGCCGCCCGCCTGCTCGCCCACTGCTTCGCGCTCGGCGACGCCGCGCTGCGCGGGCTGTTCCCGGACGCGGACCCGGTCCTGTGGCCCGAGCACTTCGACCTCGGGGTCACCGTCGACGAGGTCAACTACGGCGTCTCACCCGGCGACTCCTACCAGCCGGAGCCGTACGCCTACGTCGGCCCGCACACCCCGCGCGAGGGCGACTTCTGGAATGCGCCGTTCGGCGCCGCCCGGACGATCCGCGAACTGGGCGAGGTCGGCGGCCTCCTGTCCTTCCTGGACCAGGGCCGCCGACTGGCCCACGGCGCCTGACGGATGCGGGAGCCGGCGATCCAGCTCGAGATCCGGCGGCTCGAACACGCCCGCTTCACCGGACTGGCCGATGTCGTGGAGGGCATGGGCGCGCACACGGTCGTGCCCTTCGCCATCCCGCACGACTTCACGGAGGGGTTCCAGATCGCCTACTGGCGTCGGCCCGAGTGCTACCTCGATCCCGTCGTCCGACGGGCCAGCTCCACGTTCGCACAGCTGCCACTGACGGTGGTGGAACCGGCGATCGAGCGGCTGCGTACGGATCTCGCCTCCGGGGCATGGCGGCACCGCCACGCGGACCTGCTCGCCCACGACTCCGTGGACTTCGGCTACCGCCTGCTCGTCGCGGGCGACTGAACCGGGTTCTGTCCGGTGCCGGCCCCGCGCCAAGGGGGGGCGGGGGCAGCGGTGGACGGCCGGAGCGGTCCGGCCGTCCACCCGTCCCCTGCCTGCGCTAGTCTCCGGCAATGCCAAGCATTGATCGATCTTTCGTTCGACACCGGCGGGGCGCGGCGGTTGTGGGCATCGTCCTCAGCGTCGTCGTACTGGCCGGTTGCAGTCCGAGTGGTACCTCTACGAGCCCGGCCGGAGCGGCGTCCGCACCCGCCAATGCCACGAGCGGTGCGGCGCCGTCGGCTTCCGCGCCGGTCGCAACGAGCCCTGAGGCGAGCCCGGCGGTCATGCCACTGTCCTTCGGCTACCACGCGCTCGGCAAGCAGGAGTACATCGACCAGACGCTCTCCATCAACAACGACGGACTGACGAGCGTGGTACCCACCCTGGCGATCACAGCGGTGGACAGCGCTGGGAAGGATCTGCCCGACGTACGGGTCACGACCGCCTACGGGAGCGACCGAGGCAGCCTCATCGTCCAGCCCCGCGGGGGCTACGACGTCCTGGCCTTCAGCGGAACCGGCGCCGGCCAGGTCGCCGATGTCAGGGTGACCGTCAAGGAGCTCGTCCCGGCGGATCTTCCGGCCAAGGTGTCCGGCATCGAGGCCGGACCGGCAGACGCCGCCGGTCAGCCCATGAGCAAGTTCGATGCCTTCGACCAGGTCATTCTGAAGAACCCGAACAACACGGCGGTATCGGTCCGCGTCGTCTATCTGGTCTACGACCAGCCGAAGCCCGGATCGCCTCAGCAGGCGATCGAGGTGGTCCCGATCGGCGGGCTGACGACGATTCCGGCCGGGGGTACCTCTTCGGTGACCGTAACCGGAGACGCCAAGGCGGCCGTGCAGAAGTTCTCAGGCGGTCCGGCCGTCAGCGTCAAGACCTACTTCTCCCGATGACCGGTCGCGCGGGGCCACCGGACCCCGGCCCCGCGCCCCGAGATCCTGCACACGCGGGGGGCCGCGTCGTCACCCTTCGGGCCGACGGGGCGTCACTCAAGCGTCGCGGCCGCGCAGCGTGAGGTATCCGGCGAGCAGGGCCGCCGCCGTCCAGGCGGCGAGGACCAGCAGGCCCGTCCCCGGGGAGAGTCCCGGATCGGCCTTCATGACCTCCGCGCCGGCGTGGTCGGGCAGGTAGCGGGCGGCGGTGCGCAGGGCCGGGACGGTGTTGGCCACCGGTGAGAGTACGAAGACGAAGGCGAACAGCAGCGAGAGCGCGAGCGCCGTACCGCGCAGCACCGTCGCGACGCCCAGCGCGAACAGGCACATCAGGGTCAGGTAGAGGCAGGCCCCGAGGACGGCGCGGAGTGCTCCGGGACGGCCCAGCCCGACGCCGTACGGGCCCAGGGCCGCCTGGGAGGCGAGGAAGGCGAGGAACACGGTCGGTACGGCGACGAGCAGTGCCACCGCGGCGGCAGCGGTGATCTTGGAGAGGTAGAACAGGCCGCGGTCGGGTACCGCGGCGAGCGAGGCGCGGATCATGCCGCTGCCGTACTCGGCGCAGATCAGCAGGACCGCGAAGGCGATCAGGGCCAACTGGCCGAACTGGACGCCGACGAAGCCGGCGTCCACCGGGTCGAAGTCGGGGCGGAGCAGGCCGCTGCCCCGGTCGATCGCCGAACGGGCGGACGCGCCGTTGAGCACGCCGGTCCCCACGCTGACCACCAGGGCGAGGAGGAGCGGGACGAGTGTCGACCGGACCGTCCGGATCTTGGTGAGTTCGGCCCGGACGACGGCCACCGGAGCGTTAGAGGACATGCCGGCCGCTCCCCGTGAAGGCCTCGGCCCGGTACTGGGCGGCGTCACCGGTGAGGCGCAGGAAGGCGTCCTCCAGCGAGGCCGTACGGGTGGCCAGCTCGCCGAGGACGATCCCGGCCCCGGCCGCGATCCTGCCCACCTGCTCCGTTCCGGCGCCGTCGACCACCACGGCGTCACGCTCCTCCTGGTGCGCCGTCAGGCCGGCGCGGTTCAGGACGCCCAGGAGCCGGTCCGGCTCGGAGGTGCGGACCAGCACCTGAGGGCGGCAGTGGTCGGCGATGAAGTCGTCCGTGCTGCTGTCGGCGAGCAGCCGGCCGCGTCCGATCACCACCAGGTGGTCGGCGGTGACCGCCATCTCGCCCATCAAGTGGCTGGACACCAGGACCGTCCGGCCCTCGGCGGCCAGCCCCCGCAGCAGGGCGCGGATCCAGCGCACGCCCTCCGGGTCGAGGCCGTTGACCGGTTCGTCCAGCAGCAGCACCCGCGGGTCGCCGAGCAGGGCGGCGGCGATGCCGAGCCGTTGGCCCATGCCGAGCGAGAAGCCGCCGGCCCGGCGGGAGGCGACGGACTCCAGGCCCACCACGGCGAGCACCTCGCGGACCCTGGCCCGGCCGATCCGGTTGGACCGGGCGAGCCACAGCAGGTGGTGGTACGCGGTGCGGCTGCTCTGCACCGCACCGGCGTCCAGCAGTGCGCCGACGTGTCGAAGTGGCTCGCGCAGTCGGTGGTAGGCCGTGCCGTCGTAGCGGACGTGGCCTTCGTCGGGGCGGTCCAGGCCGAGCATCATCCGCAGGGTGGTGGACTTGCCGGCCCCGTTCGGGCCGAGGAAGCCCGTCACCCGGCCGGGCCGGACGGTGAAGGTGAGCCCGTCGATCGCGAGGGTGTCGCGATAACGCTTGGTCAGTCGCTGGAGTTCGATCACGGCATCAGGCTGCCGTGCGGCCGGGCCGCGGCACATCGGCCCGTGATCCGACCCGTGGCCTCCACCGCGGGGTGGAGACGGGGCGGCCGCGGGGGCGCCTTCTCCTACCACGGTCGGTTATCCCCGGGGCCGAGGTACCGGCCGCTGCCGGGCGGATACGGTGGGCCGCATGGCCCCACTCCTACCGCTCCGGCTGACGGCGTACCGCGACGGTGAGGTCCGGCCGCTGAGCCGTGGGGGGTCGGTGGCGCTCGACGGCCTGGTGGCCGTGGTGCTGACCGGGCTGTTCCTGGCCCTGCCGGGCCCCGGGTCCGGAGGGTGGCCGGTCCGGCTCGCCCTCGCGGCCGCGATGGGGCTTCCGCTGGCCCTGCGCCGGGCCCGCCCGGCCGTGGTCTGCGCGGTGGTCGCCGTGGCCTCGCTCGCGGCCACGGCGACGGGCGCCGTCCGCGAACCGTTCCTCGCCGTGGCCCTCGCGCTCTACCAGTTGGCGGTCACCACCCCGGTCCGGCGGGTGCCCACCCCGGTGGTCGGCGCGGTGAGCGCCGGTGTGGCGGTGCTGCTCCTGATCGCGGGCTCGCCCGGCGGCGCCGGGCAGGACCTCGTGCTCCACCTCGCCGGCCTGGTGCTGGCCGGGATGGCCTGGGTGCTCGGCAGGGCGGTCCGCGAGCGGCGCGCGCAGGCGGCCCGCTCGGCCCGGCGGGCCGCCGCGGAGGCCGTCACCGAGGAACGGCTCCGGATCGCCCGGGAACTGCACGACATCGTGGCGCACCACATCGGCGTGATCGCGGTGAAGGCCGGTGTGGCCAACCATCTGCTGGCGACGCACCCGGAGGGCGCCGGGGAGGCCCTGGGGGTGATCGAGACGGCCAGCCGGTCGGCCCTCACCGAGATGCGGCAGATGCTCGGTGTGCTGCGCGCCGGCGGGAGGGCGTCGGGCCGGGTCGGCGAGACTGGTCCACGGCACGAGATGCCGGAGCACCACACGTCGGAGCACCACTCCCGTCGGCCCGTACCATCACCGGGTCCGCAG
>NZ_JBSGFD010000314.1:0-6400 GCF_053603215.1 Kitasatospora sp. NPDC004240
GTGGTCGCGGGCGAACAGCGCCCGGCGGGTGAGCGGGACGGGCCCGCAGAACGGGACCCGCTTCGTCCGGCCGCCGCGGCCCCGCAGCCCGTACCGGTGCAGCACGTGCCGGCCGGCGCGGCGGACGCCCTCGACCGTGCCGACGGCGCGGTCGACCGGCTGCTCGACTCCGGCCGCGACCCCGGGGACATCCTGGTGCTGACGGTCGGCGGGGCACACCCGTGGGCGCAGCACGAGCTGTCCTTCGGCGAGGCGCGCTACTGGGCGCAGCTGGCCGAGGGCGGTGACGTCTTCTACGCGGACGCGTTCTTCGCGGACGCCCTCCCTTCGGGCGAGGCGCCGTCCCGTGTGGCGCGCCGTGAGGTCGTGGTCCTGGTCGTCAACGAGGGGCGGGCCGGGTCCGGCCGCGCCGCCGCCGGTCGGGCCGCCGAGGCGTTCGACCGGGCGCTCGGCCACGCGACCGCGCTGGTCGTGGTGTGCGGCGACGCCGGTCCCGCCGTGACGAAGGCCGTCGCGGCCGGCACCCCGGCGGGTCGTCCGGTCTCCGCCTGACCCGAGCGGTCTCCGCCCGACGTGGGTGGACGGGGGCCCGGCCGTACGGCCGGGCCCCCGTCCGCACGTCCGGCCGTGGACGGACCCGGCCGCCCGCCAGGTGCCGTCGCGCACCCGGCGGGGCCGGGGCGTCTGCCCGGCCTGCCCCGCCTTGGTCGGGTCCGGGTGCCGTGGTGCTCGGTGCACCGGTGACTCCGCGTACCGGCCCGCCCTCGGGCGCGTACGGACGCCAGGGTTGCGGTCGTGCCCCGCTCGGTCGTGTCCGACGGCGGGCCGTCCGTCGTCCCCCGCTCAGTCGTCACCGTCCGTCCGGACATGGCGCCGGACGTCGTCCCCGGGCGGGCCCCGGGGGCCCGCCCGGGTGGTCAGCTGCCGGCCGCGCGCCGGGCGGGCTCGACCGACGGCACGACCGTGGGCGTCCACGGGCGCTCGGACTGGCGGCCGCGGTGCGCGCGCTCGGTCCGCGCCGCCCGCTCGCCGGAGGGGCGCTGCTGGAGCTGGCCTTCGAGGGCCGAGCGCGGTGGCAGCTCGGTCACCGTGTGGACCGGGCCCTCCGCCCAGGACCCCGCGTGCGGATTGCGTCCGCTGCGCTCCTCGCCGAGGATCTGCCACCCTGCCGGGGTGAGCGTGATGTAGGCGCCGCACCGCAGCCCGTGCAGGGTCGCGGCGTCGCGCAGCGCCCACATCCAGGCGCCGTCCTGCTCCGTCCAGCCGGCCGCGCCGTCGCGGCAGCGCATCAGCACGGCCGTCCGGGTGGGGCTCGTGAGCCGCAGGTCGTGCGGGGTGACCTGGCGCAGGTGGGAGAGCAGCGCGTTGCGGTGCTGCCAGCCGTCCGTGTGGTGCGGCCAGGGGGCGAAGGAGGCCGAGGCGGTCAGCCGCTGCCGCGCGTCCAGGACACCGATCACGACCGTGCCGGGTTGTGGCAGGTGGCGTTGGTGGAGCTCCAGGACGAAGTCGTGGGGATCGCGCAGCAGCGGGACGTCCGAGGCGGTCCAGGTCTCCAGGTCGATCACACGTCTGGGACCGGAACTCCGGGCGAGGGGATACTGACCTCGGCCGATACCGTTGATCACGATCCTCCTTCCCGACCCACGGGCGTGGGGGCACCTGCGTACGCCGAAGACCGGGTCCGCCGGACCAGGTTCTGGGTACCTCCCAATTCTCATGGCAGAGGGGGCGGACCGGCAACGATGAAATGATGAACGCCGCCCGATAGCCCACCTTCTGCCGGATATATTCCACGGTGGCGCGAGCGCCACTCAGGCATCGCCGGATTGTGATCCAGCCCGCTCCCACGGTGCTGCCGACTGTGGTCCGCAACTGGTCATCCCCTCCCCCCGCTGGTCAGCTCCGTGTTTTCCCGTGGAGCGCATTCGTCCGTTCGGGTGGCCCCGGTCGGTCCGCTCCCGTTTTCGGCCCGTTCTTCTCCTCTCCGCGCCCTCCTTCGCGAACGTCACCGGCCCGCCCTCCGCCAGGCAGGGGCCGCCCCGGGCGGGCCGTCCCCTGCCACCGCGCCCCCGGGAGGCCGGTCCGGTCAGGCCTGCACGGCCAGCACCAGGGGCAGGACCGCGCTCGCACCGGCCCGGCGCAGCAGCCGGGCGGCGACGGTGACCGTCCAGCCGGAGTCGACGAGGTCGTCCACCAGCAGGACCGGCCCGCCGGCCTGTGCCACCGCGGCCTCGACCTCCGGCGGCAGCACCAGGGCACCGGCCAGCGAGTACAGCCGCTGGGCGCTGTTGCTGCGGGAGCCGTGCGGTGGCCGGCCTCCCGCGTACTCGATCCGGCCGAGCAGCGGCAGCCGGCCGATCTCGGCGATCCGGGCACCGAGGCCGCCGACCAGCCGCGGGCGGGTGGCGGAGGTCATGGTGACCACGCCGACCGGTCGGTCGAGGCGGGTGCCCTCGGTCGTCGCGGGGCCGGCCCAGCCGCCCGGACCGCGGGCCCAGTCGGCGAGGACGGACACCAGCGCGTCGACCACCTCGCCGGGGACGGCGGTGTCGGGCGCCTGCTCGGCGAGCAGCGTCCGCAGCCGGTTGCCCCAGCCGATGTCGGACAGGCGCCCCAGGGCCCGGCCGGTCTCGGCCTGCTCGCCGGCCGGGATGCGGCCCTTGAGCGGGACGCCCAGGGACTCCATCCCGGTGGGCCACAGCCGGCGGGGCTCGAAGCTGACCCCCGGCCTGCCGAGCGCCGCCCGGGCCGCGGCCAGCGCCGCCTCGGAGACGTCCGGGGAGTGCCGGGGGCCCGCGCAGTTGTCGCACCGCCCGCAGGGCGCCGCCTGCTCGTCGTCCAGCTGCCGCCGCAGGAACTCCATCCGGCAGCCGGTGGTGCCGGCGTACTCGCGCATCGCCTGCTGCTCGGCCTTCCGGGAGGCGGCGACCTTGGCGTACCGGGCGGCGTCGTACGCCCAGCTCTGCCCGGTGGCCGTCCAGCCGCCCTTGACCCGGCGGACCGCCCCGTCGACGTCGAGCACCTTGAGCATGGTCTCCAGCCGGGCCCGGCGGAGGTCCACCCGGGGCTCCAGGGCGGCCGTCGACAGCGGCCGGCCGGCCTCGGCGAGCGCGTCGATGGTCCGCCGGACCTGCTCCTCCGGCGGGAACGCGAGCGAGGCGAAGTAGCGCCAGATCGCCTCGTCCTCGCGGCCGGGCAGCAACAGCACCTCCGCCCGGTCGACCCCACGCCCGGCCCGGCCGACCTGCTGGTAGTAGGCGATCGGGGAGCTGGGCGAGCCGAGGTGGACCACGAACCCGAGGTCGGGCTTGTCGAAGCCCATGCCCAGCGCGGAGGTGGCGACGAGGGCCTTGACCCGGTTGGCCAGCAGGTCCGCCTCGGCGGTGCGCCGCTCGGCGTCCTCGGTGCGGCCGGAGTAGGACGCCACCGCGAATCCGCGCTCGCGCAGGAAGGCCGTCACCTCGTCGGCCGCGGCCACCGTCAGGGTGTAGACGATGCCCGACCCGGGCAGCCGGTCCAGGTGGTCGGCGAGCCACGCCAGGCGGTGGGCGGGGTCCGTCAGCGACAGGACGCCGAGGGTGAGGCTCTCCCGGTCGAGCGGTCCGCGCAGCACCAGCGCGTGCTCGTCGCCGGCTCCGGTGCCGAGCTGCTCGGCGACGTCGGCGGTCACCCGGGCGTTGGCGGTGGCGGTGGTGGCGAGCACCGGGACGCCCGGCGGGAGGTCGGCGAGCATGGTGCGCAGCCGTCGGTAGTCCGGCCGGAAGTCGTGACCCCAGTCGGAGATGCAGTGGGCCTCGTCGACCACGAGCAGGCCCGTGGAGGCGGCGAGCTTGGGCAGGACCTGGTCGCGGAAGTCGGGGTTGTTCAGCCGCTCCGGGCTGACCAGCAGGACGTCCACCGCGCCGGCGGCGACCTCGGCCTGGACGGCGTCCCACTCGTCGGTGTTGGCGGAGTTGATGGTGCGGGCGTGGATCCCGGCCCGGGCCGCCGACTCCACCTGGTTGCGCATCAGGGCGAGCAGGGGAGAGACGATCACGGTCGGGCCCGCGCCCCGGCGGCGCAGCAGGGCGGTGGCGATGAAGTAGACGGCGGACTTGCCCCAGCCGGTGCGCTGCACGACCAGGGCCCGGCGGTGGTCGACGACGAGGGCCTCGATGGCCAGCCACTGGTCCTCGCGCAGGACGGCGGCGGGCCCGGCCAGCTCGCGCAGCACGGCCTCGGCCAGCTCCCGGACGTGGGTGCGGTCGTCGGCCGTCGCGGCGCTCCGGCCGGCGGGGGTGTGGTGGGTCTCGGGCTGATCCATGGCGTCCATGTAACCCCGAGACGCCGACAACGGGCGAACGGCGGTGGCTTCCGGGCAGGTTCGAGGTGGCCCGGAATTCACCGGATGTTCTGCTGATCGGTCGTCACATGTGCTCTGTCGGAGTGGCGGGCATTAGCCCGAACAGGTCTAAGTCATATCCGTAGGACCGGTTTATCCACAGGAAAAGGGGAGTTTCAAAAATTTCGGCGGAGTCGGTGCAGTCTTCCGGCCATGCGAAACGAACACGACACCCGACCCGTCCGTCCCGTTCCCGGCACGCAGTCGGTCACCATGCGCGGCCCCGCCGACATGGCCGAGCTGCTGCCCTACCTCATGGGGTTCTTCCCCGACGACAGCGTCGTGGCGGTCGGCCTGCAGGGGCCCGACCTCCACCAGGGAGGAGTGATCAGGCTCGACATCCCCGACGGGGCCGCGCAGTGGCCGGCCGTCGCCGCCGAGACGGCCGACCTGCTGATCGGCCTCTCCGCCCAGCGCGGGCCCGGCCCGGAGCAGGTGCTGCTCTACCTGTGCCGGGATCCCGGGGAGGAGGACGACGGCCCGGTCGTCGACCGGCTGGGACCGCTCGCCGACGCCCTGCGCGAGTCCTTCGAAGGGCGGGGCGTGCTGGTGAAGGAGTCGCTCTGCGTCTCCGGGGGCCGCTGGTGGTCCTTCCTCTGCCGGGGCGACGACTGCTGCGATCCGGCGGGGCACCCGATCCGCCGCACCACGCGGGAGCCCGGACCGGTCGCCGCCGCGGCCGCCTTCGCCGGACTGGCGCCACGGGGCAGCCGCAAGGCGATCGTCGCGGGCCTGGCCCCGGTCGGCCCGCCCACCGCCGAGGGCCAGCGCCTGGCCTTCGCCCGGGTCCTGGCGGCCGTGCCCGGGGGAGCGCCCCGGGAGGCGGACGCCGCCACCGGTCCGGGCGCCTCCGGGGAGCAGGTCGCGGGGCTGCTCGACCAGGCCGTGGCGGAGTTCACGGCCGGGGCCCGGGAGCTCGACGAGGAGCGGACGGCGCGGCTGCTGGTCGCCCTCCAGGACCGGCGGCTGCGCGACCGGGCCGCCGAGTACGCGGAGCCGAGCGAGCTGGCCCCGGCGCAGCGGCTGTGGCGCTTCCTGGCCCGACGCTGCGTGCCGCCCTACACCGCGTACGCCCCGCCGCCGCTCACCCTGCTGGCGTGGACGTCCTGGATCGCCGGTGACACCGCGACGGCCCGCGTGGTCCTGGCCCACGCCCTGCGGATCGACCCCACCTATCTGCTCGCCCAGCTGCTCTACGAGGCGCTGAACGGCGGTCTGTCGCCGGAGCTGCTCCTCGAGGGCGTCCGGGCCGAGCGGGCCCGCCGGGCGTCCGCCGCCCACCGGCGCACTCCGGCCGCTCCGGCCCGCCCGTCGCCCGGGCCGGGCCCGGAGCCCGCCGACGGCGAGGAGCCGACGCCGGACGGACCGAGCGGTGGAGCACCGGCGCACGGAGCCGTCCGCAGGCCGGTCGTCGTCGCCGACTCCGGGGACGAACCGCACCGGGCGCCCGCCGTCGCGGACACGCCCACTGCTCCGGGGGCGTCCGACCCGGCCGCGTCGGAGGACGGCGCCGAGGGCCCGGAGAGGGCCGGGCCGTTGGGCGGACCCGTGGCGGTGAGGCCCGGGTGCGCCCATGTCCAGGCCCACCGGGTGCCGGGCTGTCGCCCCGCGCTCCGCCCCGGTCGGGCGTGCGGTGGGCAGGACGGCGGCAAGGTCCGGTCGGGGCGCGTGCCCCGGCAGGCCACCGTCACGGGTGAGGTACGCGGCAGGTGCGCGGGCGTCCGCGGCCGGACGAGAGGGGCCCGTCGTGGGAGCTGATCCGCGGCGAGGTACCCGCGGAGCGGCGCCGCCCGTCGGCCGGGGCCGGCCCTTCGGCCGACGGGCACGGGCCGGTGGGCGGCCCGCTCCCCGGCCGGGGCCGGCCGCGCCCGCCCGTGCGGTGCATCGGACCACGCCGGTACGGTGGCCGGCCCCGCGGGCGCGGCCGCTAGACGAGTAGTTCCGAAGTCGGTCAGTGGTCGTAGGCGATCAATGAGCGGGTGACGGGTTGGCCGGTGGTGCGGTTGTGCCAGATCGCGC
>NZ_JBSGFD010000315.1:0-6377 GCF_053603215.1 Kitasatospora sp. NPDC004240
CGGGCCGGGGCCGCCGCCCCCGCCCCCCCCCCCACGCCCGGGGTCCCGAGGTCAGTCGCGGTAGATCTCGGAGCGGTGGCCGACCCGGACCACCAGGACGATCAGCCGACCGTCCTCGACGGTGTAGATCACACGGTGGTCCCCGACCCGGAGGCGCCGGTACTCCGGCGAGCCCACCAGTGCGGTGGTGTGGAAGCCGTAGGGGTCCTGCTCCAGCTCGGCGAGCTTGCGCAGGATCGTGATCGCCGTCGCCCGGGGGAGCTTGCGCAGCTCGCCGCGGGCGGACTCGGTGAAACGGGTGCCGTACTTCACTCCGGCCTGGCCAGGGTCTCGGCCATGACCTCGTCCAGGGAGTAGGTGGGCTCGTCCCGGCGTTCCTCGATGAGGCGCAGCAGCTCGCGCTCCTCCCACTGCCGGTACTCGCGGAGCAGCTCTATCGGCACCACGGCGGCGACCTCCCGTCCTCGCCGGGTGATCACCGTGGGCTCGTCCCGTTCGGCGCGGTCGACCACATCGGCGAGACGCTCGCGCGCCTCTCGGATCGACACGGTCTGGACAGGCTGCTCGCTCATGGGTCGAGTGTACGAAGTGTTCCATGTGTACACAAGCGCCTTGTCCCGCTACGCCGGGCGGGGGCGGCGTGATCCCCCCTGGGTGCGAGGAAGGGGCGGAGCCGGGGGACCATGGTCCCGAGCGGAAATCGGACGGCCAGGGAGACGGTGCGGCATGAGCGGGGTCGGTGGGCGGGCCGGGCAGCTGAGGAGCAGCGGGCTGCGGCACGGCTGGACGACCGGGGCGTGTGGGACGGCCGCCACCAAGGCGGCGTACACCGCGCTGCTGACCGGGGAGTTCCCGGACCCGGTGGTGATCACCCTGCCGAAGGGTCAGACGCCCGCCTTCGCGCTGGCCGTCGAGGAGCTGGCCGACGGCCGGGCCACCGCCGGGGTGGTCAAGGACGCCGGGGACGACCCCGACGTGACGCACGGCGCCCTGATCCGCTCCACGGTGCGGCCCGCGGCGCCCGGCGCCGGCGTGGTCTTCCGGGCCGGCCCCGGCGTCGGGACGGTCACCAAGGCGGGCCTGCCGCTGCCGGTCGGCGAGCCGGCCATCAACCCGGTGCCCCGGCAGATGATCCGCGACGCGGTCGCCGAGGTGGCCGCCGCGCACGGCGCCGCCGGGGACGTCGTCGTGGAGATCTCCGTGGACGGCGGCGAGGAGATCGCCCGCTCCACCTGGAACCCGCGCCTGGGCATCCTCGGCGGGCTCTCCATCCTCGGCACCACCGGCATCGTCGTCCCCTACTCCTGCTCCGCCTGGATCGACTCCATCCGGCGCGGGGTGGACGTGGCCCGCGCGGCCGGCCGCACCCATGTCGCCGGCTGCACCGGTTCGACCTCCGAGAAGGTGGCCGTCGCCGAGTACGGGCTGCCCGAGGACGCGCTGCTGGACATGGGCGATTTCGCGGGCGCGGTGCTCAAGTACGTCAAGCGCCACCCGGTGCCGCGGCTGACCATCGCCGGCGGCTTCGCCAAGCTCTCCAAGCTCGCCGCGGGCCACCTCGACCTGCACTCGGCCCGCTCGCAGGTCGACAAGGGCTACCTCGCCCGGCTGGCCCGCCAGGGCGGTGCGCAGGAGTCGCTGGTCACGGCGGTGGCGGAGGCCAACACCGCGCTGGAGGCCGTCCAGCTCTGCCGCGCGGCCGGTGTGCCGCTCGGCGACCTGGTGGCCGAGGCGGCCCGCGCCACCGCGCTCGGCGTGCTCACGGGCTCGCCCGTCTCGGTGGACGTGATCTGCATCGACCGGGCCGGCACCGTCGTCGGACGGGCCGAGCCGCTGGGCCCTGCCTGACCACACCACGGCCCGCATCACCTCACAAGTCCCACACCACAGCCCTTGGTTCGCCGACGCCGTGACCACCCGTCGATAAGCCTCAGAACCGGACAAAGCAACTATCCGTATCCGACCTGGATTCTGGCGCTATCTCAGCCATGAGATATGGTCTGCCGGGTGACAGGCGACTACCTCACCCGTATCGGCACCCTCATCCGTACCGCGCGTCAGCACCGCGGCTGGTCCCAGGCCCAGCTCGGCGAGGCCCTCGGCACCAGCCAGAGCGCGGTCAACCGGATCGAACAGGGCAAGCAGAACGTCAGCCTCGAAATGATCGCCCGGATCGGCGAGGCCCTGGACAGCGAGATCGTCTCCCTCGGCTACTCCGGCCCGATGCATCTGCGGGTCGAGGGCGGCACCACCCTCTCCGGCGCCATCGAGGTCCGCAGCAGCAAGAACGCCTGTGTCGCGATCCTCTGCGCCTCGCTGCTCACCACCGGCCGCACCACGCTGCGCAGCGTCGCCCGGATCGAGGAGGTCTACCGGATCCTGGAGGTGCTGACCTCCATCGGCGTCCGCAGCCGCTGGATCAACGAGGGCCGCGACCTCGAACTCACCCCGCCGGCCGAGCTCGACCTCGCCGCCATGGACGTCGAGGCCGCCCGCCGCACCCGCAGTGTGCTGATGTTCCTGGGCCCGCTGATGCACCGCGCCGAGCAGTTCGCCATCCCGTACGCCGGCGGCTGCGACCTCGGCACCCGCACCGTCCAGCCGCACCTGACCGCGCTGCGCCGCTTCGGCCTGGAGGTCGCCACCACCGGCGGCGCCTACCACGCCTCGGTGCAGGCCGGCGTGCCGATGGACCGCCCGATCGTGCTGACCGAGCGCGGCGACACCGTGACCGAGAACGCCCTGCTCGCCGCCGCCCGGCACGACGGCGTCAGCGTCATCCGCAACGCCTCCCCGAACTACATGGTCCAGGACCTCTGCTTCTTCCTGGAGAAGCTGGGCGTGCGGATCGAGGGGATCGGCACCACCACCCTGACCGTCCACGGCGTGCCCGACATCACCTGCGACGTCGACTACACCCCGGCCGAGGACCCGGTGGAGGCGATGAGCCTGCTCGCCGCCGCCGTGGTCACCTCCTCCGAGCTGACCATCCGCCGGGTGCCGATCGAGTTCCTGGAGATCGAGCTCGCGGTGCTGGAGGGCATGGGCCTCGACTACGACCGCGGCCCCGAGTACCCGGCCCACAACGGCCGCACCCGGCTGGTCGACCTCACCGTGCGGCCGTCCAAGCTGACCGCGCCGGTGGACACCATCCACCCGATGCCGTTCCCCGGCATCAACATCGACCACGTGCCGTTCTTCGCGGTGATCGCCGCCTCCGCGCACGGCACCACGATGATCCACGACTGGGTCTACGACAACCGTGCCATCTATCTCACCGAGCTCACCCGGCTCGGTGCGGACGTGAAGCTCCTCGACCCGCACCGCGTGCTGGTCCAGGGCCCGACCACCCGCTGGCGCGCCACCGAGATGATGTGCCCGCCGGCCCTGCGTCCGGCCGTGGTCATCCTGCTCGGCATGCTCGCCGCCCGGGGCACCTCGGTGCTGCGCAACGTCTACGTCATCAACCGCGGCTACGAGGACCTCGCCGAGCGCCTGAACTCCATCGGCGCCCG
Source organism: Kitasatospora sp. NPDC004240 (assembly GCF_053603215.1). Taxonomy (NCBI): domain Bacteria; kingdom Bacillati; phylum Actinomycetota; class Actinomycetes; order Kitasatosporales; family Streptomycetaceae; genus Kitasatospora; species Kitasatospora sp. NPDC004240. Next base: position 3,516 of record NZ_JBSGFD010000315.1, read on the forward strand.
GATCGAGACCTTCCGCGACATCTGACGGGCCCTCCTCCCGGAGAACGGGCTCACCAACCGGTGACGCCGTCGAGGTGCTCGCGCAGCAGGTCGGCGTGGCCGTTGTGGCGGGCGTACTCCTCGATCAGGTGGGTGAGGATCCAGCGCAGCGAGAACACCCGGGCGTCCGCGCCGGAGCCGTAACCGCCCCGCACGTCGAGGGAGTCGGCCGCGGCGACCAGGCGCCGGGCGTGGTCGCACTCGGCGCGCCAGATCGCGAAGGCCTCGTCGGGGTCGGCGTCCTCGACGTGCCACTCGCCGTCCGAGCCGTCCGGCAGGTCGAAGTGGGCCCGGCTGCCCTCCCCGGCCAGTACGTCGCGGAACCAGCTGCGCTCGACCTCGGCGAGGTGGCGGACCAGGCCGAGCAGCGACAGCCCGGACGGCGCGAGCACCCGGGCCCGCAGCTGTTCGGTGGTCAGCCCCGCGCATTTGAGGGCGAGGGTGTCGCGCTGGTGGTCCAGGAAGCCCGCCAGGGTGGTGCGTTCGTCGGCGGTGCGCGGGGTCTCGGTGCGGCGATGAGCGCTCATCGCCTCATGATGCCGCTCAACTCCCGTACGGGGTGGGCGAATCCCGGTTCACCCGGTTTGCCCGCGCCCGGCCCGGTCGAGCCAGTGCAGCGCCTCCGTGACGGTGGCCGCCACCGGCACCCCGGCGGGCGGCTCCGGGCGGCGGACGATCACCACCGGCAGGCCGAGCTCCCGGGCCGCGGTCAGCTTGGGCGCGGTGGCCGCGCCGCCGCTGTCCTTGGTGACCAGGACGTCGATCCGGTGTTCGCGCAGCACCGCCCGCTCGCCGTCCAGGGTGAACGGCCCGCGGTCCAGCAGCACCTCGGTCGAGGCCGGCATCGGCGCCTCGGGCGGGTCCACCGAACGGGCCAGGAAGTGCAGCCCGTCCAGGTGGGCGAAGGCCGCGAGGCCCTGGCGGCCGGTGGTCAGGAAGACCCGCCGGCCGAGCCCGGGCAGCGCGTCGGCGGCCGCCGCCAGCGAGTCCACCGGGTGCCAGCGGTCCCCGGCCACCGGGCTCCAGCCGGGCCGGCGCAGCGCCAGCAGCGGCACCCCCGCGGCCGCGGCGGCCAGAGCGGCGTTGTGCGACATCACCCCGGCGAACGGGTGGGTGGCGTCCACCAGGGCGCTCACCCGTCCCTCGCGCAGCCAGGCGGCGAGGCCCTCGGGCCCGCCGAAGCCGCCGATCCGCACCTCGCCGGCGGGCAGCCGGGGTTCGGCGACCCGGCCGGCCAGCGAGCTGGTGACCCGGCGCCCGCCGTCCCCGTCGAGGGCGGCGGCCAGCGTCCGGGCCTCGGTGGTCCCGCCCAGGATCAGCACGTGCGGGCGCGGGTCCGGCGGCGTGGCGTGCGCCATCAGGCGCCGCAGGGCTCGTGCGGGCGCTCCCGCTCCGACGAGTAGAGGTGGCTGTCGCGGAACTGCTCGGCGGCCAGCGTCCGGCCGACGATGATGACCGCGGTCCGGACCACGCCGGCGGCCTTGACCTGCCCGGCGATGTCGTCGAGGGTGCCGCGCAGCACCAGTTCGTCCGGCCGGCTGGCCATGGCGACCACGGCGGCCGGGCAGTCGGCGCCGTAGTGCGGCAGCAGCTGCTCGACCACGTCGTCCACGTACCCGGCGGCCAGGTGCAGGACCAGCAGGGCGCCGCTGCGGCCGAGGGTGGCCAGGTCCTCGCCCTCGGGCATCGGGGTGGCGCGCTTGGAGATCCGGGTGAGGATGACGGTCTGACCGACGGTCGGCACGGTCAGCTCCCGCTTGAGCGCGGCCGCGGCGGCGGCGAACGCGGGCACCCCGGGCACCACCTCGTACGGCACCCCGGCCGCGTCCAGGCGCCGCATCTGCTCGGCGACCGCGCTGAACACCGACGGGTCGCCGGAGTGCAGCCGGGCCACGTCCTGGCCGGCCTCGTGGGCGCGGACCAGCTCCTCGACGATCTGGTCCAGGGTCAGCCGCGCGGTGTCGACCAGCCGGGCGCCGGGCGGGCACTCGTCCAGCAGCTCGCGCGGCACCAGGCTGCCCGCGTACAGGCAGACCTCGGCGCGGGCCAGGATCCGCTGGCCGCGCAGGGTGATCAGGTCGGCGGCACCGGGGCCGGCGCCGATGAAGTGGACGGTCACGAGGGCGCTCCTTGCGGGACGGGGGGCTTGACGGCGGACCACTGGGTGACGGGCATCGCCTGGCGCCAGCCGGTGAAGCCGCCGACGGGGACGGCGTGCGCGACCGCGAGCCGCAGCAGCTCGCCGCCGTGGCGGCGGTACCACTCGGTGAGCAGCGCCTCCGACTCCAGGGTCACCGTGTTGGCGACCAGCCGGCCGCCGGGCGCGAGCGCGTCCCAGCAGGCGTCCAGCAGGCCGGGCGCGGTGAGGCCGCCGCCGATGAACACGGCGTCCGGGGCGGGCAGTCCGGCGAGCGCGGCGGGCGCGGGGCCGGTGACCACGCGCAGCCGCGGCACCCCGAGGGCGGCGGCGTTGCGGCCGATCCGTTCCGCGCGCACCGGGTCCCGTTCGACGCTGACGGCCCGGCAGTCGCGGTGGGCGCGCAGCCACTCGATCGCGATGGAGCCGGAGCCGCCGCCGACGTCCCAGAGCAGCTCGCCGGGGGCGGGCGCCAGGGTGGCGAGGGTGGCGGCGCGCACGTGGCGCTTGGTCAGCTGGCCGTCGCTCTCGTAGGAGTCGTCCGGCAGTCCGGGGACGAGCGAGCCGCGCGGGCCGTCGGCGGGCAGCTCCACGGCGATCAGGTTGAGCGGGTCGCCGGCCGGGTGCGGCCAGCCGTCCGCCGGGCCCTCCAGCTGCCGCTCGCCCGGACCGCCGAGCTGCTCCAG
>NZ_JBSGFD010000316.1:0-6376 GCF_053603215.1 Kitasatospora sp. NPDC004240
GTCGCTCGGATACGCCCGTCTGTCCATGCGCCGCAGAACATCACCCGAGCGCCGACTGGCACGCCAGTTCGGCCGACGTTCACACGAACGAGCGATCACGAGTTGAGAGAAAAGGGACTTACGTCCACTCAGATACCTCACGCAACCGCCGAGGAGTCTCGTTCGTCATGCCCTCACACCGACAGTACAGCCGTCACCCAATCGGTGGCCGCCCTGAAAAGGCTCAAGGCTCCTTCTACCAGACGGGTGCGGGTGAGCGGGCGAGTTCGGCTGTTCACGGCATGGACGAAGGATAGGCGGTAGACACTGTGGCCTAAGCATGACTGATCGTCAGGACTGGCCGTCGGGCTGGGCAGGGGACGTGTTCTGGGGGATGCCCCTCATCGATGCGCGGGCCAGGCCGGTTGTGCCGAGTGTTAAGTGGGAAGGAACAGGCACGCGTCCGCCGTGGGGCGGGCCGACAGAGAGGGGGCTGTGGTGGACAACGGTGCGGAGGATGTCCTGTTGGAACTGGCGGACGCGATCACGCTGCTGCGTGACCAGATCGCCGAGGCCCAGGACCGCATCACCGACCCGTCCGGGGAGGGCGACAAGGGCATCCGCTTCGGGCTGGGGGAGATCACGGTGGAGCTGGGCATGGAGCTGGCCCGCACCAACGGTGCCAACGGCGGCCTGCGCTTCAGCGTTCTCGGCGCCGGTGTGAGCGCCGGTGGCAAGCACGAGACCGCCGACAAAGCCACGCACAAGGTGACCGTGCGACTGAACCCGCAGAAGGCCGACGGAAGCGGTCCCGCCGAGGTCGGGCACAAGCGACGGTAGCAGGTCACACGGGGGTGGGCGTCAGGACGAGGAACAGCACAGGGGGCGGGGCGTCATGGAGTTCGATCGGCTGGTGCAGGTGCGCCTGTCCACACCCGGTGAGGCGAAGTCGGACTTCGGCTCGGGCTATCTGGTGGCCCCGCGCCTAGTCCTAACCGCCGCCCACGTCCTGGGCGACAAGGACGGCCTGAAACGGGGCACGGTGACGGTCTGCCGGCCCGCTCCGTACATCCCGGACTCGGCAAGCGACCAGGAAGCCGACGCGGCCGACGATGCTGGCCCGCAGTTCCGGGCCAGCATCCGTTGGTACCGCAAGGACGCCGCCGTGGACGCCGCGCTGGTCGAGGTCCACGACGCCCCGGCAGAGGACGGCACCTACTGGTCGGTGCCCGAATCCCTGCAGGACACCGTCACCCGACCGCCACAGCGCTGGGGACACCTCATCGGTACCCGTTCCCACCCGGTCACCCTGGTCGGCTACCCCCTCATGCAGTACGACTCCAAGACCGGCCACAGTTACGACAAGCAGATCAACGGAGAAATCAGTCCGGGCAGCGGGTCGCTCGCCCGCCGCTACGAGATCTCCAGCGAGGCCCCCATCCTCCAACCCCTCCTGCACGGGGAGCCTTTCGAGACCGGCTGGTCGGGCATGTCCGGGGCCGCAGTCCTCACCGAAAGGCAACACGGCGGCTTGCTGTGCGGGGTCGTCCGCCTCGATCTGAAGGCCGCCGGTGGTGCGATCCTCACCGCCACCCCCGCCGAGGTCCTCCTCGCCGACCCCGATTTCACCAGAAGCGTTGCCGAGCACACCCCGGGATGGCGACCGGTCCTGGAGCCGGTCGAGCCCGCCCCCTTGCTCGCCCCCGCCACACTTGCCCGTCGACTGGAATCTCCCGCCGCGCTCCTGCGCGCCGATGCCGAAGCCGCCGCCTTCCACGGCCGCGACCAGGACCGGAAGCAACTCCACGCCTGGTGCACACAAGGACCCCCGGCACTGTCGGCTCGCGCGATCACCGGCCCCGGCGGCCAGGGCAAGACCCGCCTCGCCCGCCACCTCACCGACCTCCTGCGCGGCGAGGGCTGGATCACAGGCCACCTGGGCTCCGACCTCACCGACCGCGACACTGTCGACTTCACCACCCTGGACACCGACCGTCCTCTCCTGATCGTCGTCGACTACGCCGAGACCCGCCCCCAGCTCCTGCGCCGCCTCATCAAGCACCTGAACCAATCGCGTCATCGCGTTCGGCTGCTCCTCCTGGCCCGCTCCGACGGCCTGTGGCGCACCGACCGGCTCAGCGCCAGCCAGGAGACCCACAACGTCCTTCGAGCGACCGCGTTCATCCCGCTTGCCCCCCTCCTCCCTCACGTACCGGGATCCGAGAACCGCACCAAGGCGTTCAAGGATGCCGCTACCGGCCTTGCCCGTCTCCTTCCTCACGTCCCCACCCTGCCCGCGCACGACTGGGCAGCCCTCGCCGCAGGCATCCGGCCCCCCGCCGACATCGAGCACCCCCGCTACGAAAACGTCCTCACCCTGCAGATGACGGCGCTCACCGCGCTCCTGCAGCACGGCCCCAGCCCCGTCACCACCGACCCCGACGCCCCCGCCGAAGCAGTCCTCCTCGACCACGAGAAACGCTTCTGGGAAGACAGCGCCGCCGCCCCCGCCTTCGGACTGACTTCCAACACCAAAATTCTCGGGCACGCCGTCGCCGTCGCCGCCGCATGTGGCGCCGCAGACGGCACCGAGGCCCGCAAGGTCACCGAAACCATCCCCGGACTGCCGCCCCACACCGCCCCGACCGCCGCCGAATGGCTCGCCTCGCTGTATCCCCCGGACTCGGACAACCAGTCCTACTGGGGATCCCTACGGCCGGACCGCGTCGCCGAGTACCACGCCGCCACCACCCTGACCGGAGCCGACAGCCCCCTGCCCCCACTCCTGGCAGCCGCCGCTCCCGGCCAGCAAGCCCAAATCATCACCGTCCTGGCCCGCGCCGCCGTCGCCCACTACAACGCTCACCGCACCGGGCCCAGCCGACAGGTCCTCCACGACCTGAACCGCGCCCTGGACACCACCACCCCCCACCCCCAGGCCCTGCTGAACGCGACTGCAGCCCTGCCCCACCCCTCCCACATCCTCGCTCCCCTCGCGCTACGCCTCACCCAAGACCTCGCACACGCCGAACGTCAGAGCGGATCGGAGCCTGACCTCGCCGCCTCCCTGACCAATCTCGGTAATTACCTGTCTGAGGTGGGGCGGCGGGCCGAGGCCCTGACCGTCGCCGAAGAGGCCGTGGAGATCTACCGTCGGCTGGCCGATCCGGTGACCGGTAACCCCGCCGCCCACGAACCGAACCTCGCTGCCTCCCTGACCAATCTCAGCACCTGCCTCTCTCAGGTGGGGCGGCGGGCCGAGGCCCTGACCGTCGCCGAAGAGGCCGTGGAGATCTACCGTCGGCTGGCCGATCCAGTGACCGGTAACCCCGCCGCCCACGAACCGAACCTCGCCACCTCCCTGATCAACCTCGGCACCTACCTGTCTGCGGTGGGGCGGCGGGCCGAGGCCCTCGCCGCCGTTACACAGGCTGTGGAGATCCGGCGTCGGCTGGCCGATCCGGTGACCGGTAACCCCGCCGCCCACGAACCGAACCTCGCCCACTCCCTGGCCAGCCTCGGTACCCGGCTCTCCGAGGTGGGGCGGCGGGCCGAGGCCCTGACCGCCGCCGAACAGGCCGTCGAGATCTACCGCCGGCTGACCGACCCGGCAACCGGCGACCCCGCCGCCCACGAACCCGACCTCGCCCACTCTCTGATGGTCCGGTCCTGGGTTCTCGGCACGCAGCAGGATTCCTCCCGGGCGTTGCAAGCAACGGGGGAGGCCGTGGAGATCTACCGTCGGCTGGCCGATCCGGTGACCGGTAACCCCGCCGCCCACGAACCGAACCTCGCCACCTCCCTGACCAATCTCGGTACCCGGCTCTCCGAGGTGGGGCGGCGGGCCGAGGCCCTGACCGCCGCCGAACAGGCCGTCGAGATCCGGCGTCGGCTGGCCGACCCGGTGACCGGTGACCCCGCCGCCCACGAATCCGACCTCGCCCACTCCCTGACCGACCTCGGAACCCATCTGTCGCAGGTGGGGCGACGGGCCGAAGCCCTGACCGTCACTGAACAGGCTGTGGAGATCTACCGTCGGCTGGCCGACCCGGCAACCGGCGACCCCGCCGCCCACGAATCCAACCTCGCCCACTCCCTTCGCAACTTCGGAACCCATCTGTCGCAGGTGGGGCGACGGGCCGAAGCCCTGACCGCCGCCGAAGAGGCCGTGGAGATCCGGCGTCGGCTGGCCGACCCGGCAACCGGCGACCCAGTTACCCACGAACCCGACCTCGCCCACTCCCTTCGCAACCTCGGCAACCGGCTGGCGGGGGCCGGGCAGCGGGCCGAGGCCCTGACCGTCACTGAACAGGCTGTGGAGATCTACCGCCGGCTGGCCGACCCCGCCACCGGCGACCCCGCCACCCACGAACCCGAGTTCGCCCACTCCCTGAGCGAACTCGGTATATACCTGTCGCAGGTGGGGCGGAGTGTCGAGGCCCTGACCGTCACCGAACAGGCTGTCGAGATCCGGCGCCGGTTGGCCGACCCCGTCAGCGGTGACCCAACTGCCCACGAATCCAACCTCGCCGCCTCCCTGACCAACCTCGGCAACCGGCTGGCGGGGGTCGGGCGACGGGCCGAAGGCTTGATTGTCGTCAAACAGGCCGTGGAGATCTACCGCCGGCTGGCCGACCCGGTGACCGGTGACCCCGCTGCCCACGAATCCGACCTGGCCGCCTCCCTGGTCAGCCTCGGCACCCATCGATGGAAGGGGGGACAGCAGGGCGAGGCCCTGACCGTCACCGAACAGGCCGTGGAGATCTACCGCCGGCTGGCCGACCCCGCCACCGGCGACCCCGCCGCCCACGAACCCCGCTTCGCCACTTCCTTGCACAACATCGGCACCTACTTGTCGGAGGCGGGACGGCAGGGCGAAGCACTGAGGGCAGAGCACGAAGCGGTGGAGATCCGGCGTCGGCTGGCCGACCCGGTGACCGGTAACCCAGCTGCCCACGCATCCGACCTGGCCGCCTCCCTGGCCAACTTCGGGGGCCATCTGTGGGAGGTGGGACTGCGGGCCGAAGGCATGACCGGCATCGAAGAGGCCGTCGAGATCCGGCGCCGGTTGGCCGACCCCGTCACCGGCGACCGCGCCGCCCACGGACCCGACCTCGCCCGCTCTCTGATGCTCTGGGCTTGGGTTCTCAATGCGCAGCAGGATCTCTCCCAGGCACTTCGAGTCACAGGGGAGGCCGTGGAGATCTACCGCCACCTCATTACGTTGGCACCTCACCAATTTATTGGGTCACTGCGTACGGTGTTGAGTCTGCAGGCGGACGTACTAGTCGGCCTCGGCCGGTTCCAGGACGCGCAGACGGTCCGCAATTGGCTCGCCTCCAACCCAGACCAGGAAGATGCCGGTGAATGACACTTTGAGTGGACGTTAAGTCCCTTTTCTCTCAGCTCGTGATCGCTCGTTCGTGTGAACGTCGGCCGTACTGGCGTGCCAGTCGGGGTTCGGGTGATGTTCTGCGGCGCATGGACAGACGGGCGTCTCCGAGCGACTTAAAGGTCCTAACAGAAGTTGCCTTGTGGTGTGACCGTCGGTTGGTCTGCTCGTTAGGCCTTCCGTGGGGAAGAGGGATTCTCGTCCGTGGATCGTGTCGGACGAACTGTGGGGTCTGATCGAGCCGTTGCTGCCCGAGCCGGGGCCGAAGCTGAAGCCGGGGCGGCCGCGTGTGCCGGATCGGCAGGCGCTGTGCGGGATCCTGTTCGTGCTGCACACCGGCATCCAGTGGGAGTACCTTCCGCAGGAGCTCGGCTTCGGCTCGGGGATGACCTGCTGGCGACGTCTGGCGGCCTGGAACGAAGCCGGCGTGTGGGACCGGCTCCACCTGGTCCTGCTGCGAAAGCTCCGGGCCGCCCGCCAGCTCGACTGGTCCCGGGCGGTGATCGACTCCACCCACGTTCGGGCAGCCCGACGGGGCCCAAAAGCGGGCCGAGCCCGGTCGACCGCGCACGACCGGGCAGCAAGCACCACGTCCTCGTCGACGGCCAGGGCATCCCGCTCGCGGTGTCGCTGACCGGCGGCAACCGCAACGACGTCACCCAACTCCTGCCCCTGCTCGCGAAGGTCCCCGCCGTGGCCGGCCTGGTCGGCCGGCCACGGCGCAGACCGGACATCCTGCTCGCCGACCGGGGCTACGACCACGACAAGTACCGACGGCTGGTGTGGAAGCAGGGCATCAAGCCGGTGATCGCCCGCCGCGGAGTGCCCCACGGATCAGGCCTCGGTGTCCACCGTTGGGTCGTCGAGCGCACGATTGCCTGGTTCCACGGCTTCCGCCGCCTGCGCATCCGCTGGGAACGACGCGACGACATTCACGAGGCCTTCCTCGGCCTCGCCACCTGCCTGATCACGCACCGACACGTCCAACGCCTTTGTTAGGACCTA
>NZ_JBSGFD010000317.1:0-6360 GCF_053603215.1 Kitasatospora sp. NPDC004240
AGCAGCTGAAGGCCGACATCTCGGACGGCCTGAGCGCCGCCCCCGTCGCCCTGCTGCACTTCGAGGGCGGAGTGCTGCAGGCCGGTACGGACATGATGAAGCTGGGCCGCAGCCTCAACCCGTACGACCCGTACAACATCTCCCACCCGCACAAGTACGTCGAGACCGTCAACACCACCCTCGCCGGCCTGATCACTGCGGGCGACCACCCCGTCGAGCTGGTCAAGGGCATCGTCGGCAGCGGCTGGGGCAGCGACCCCGCCGAGGCCGGCGGCAAGCTCGTCGGCAACCTCATCGGCGGAGGCGGAGGCGGAGGTACCGCCGCCAAGACCGCCGCCACCGCAGCTGCGAAGAATGTTGCCAAGGAAGCCGGGGAACAGGCGGCGAAAGAGGCTGCGGAGAAGGCTGCCAAGGAAGCTGCAGAGAAGGCCGCCAAGGCCGCTCCAGTGCCGACGCCGACCAACCCGGCAGGTCTGCCCGAAGGCTGGACCATCAAGAGCCCGGCAACCGAATCGGCAAGCGCCGCGAACGGCGCGAAAGCGGCACCCGCACCACAGGTCCCGCACCAGACGCAGCCCGCCCCGCACCACCCCGCACCCGAGCCCGTCCCTACTCCAACCCCGGCCCCGGCACATTCGAAGCCGACACCGGGGCCGGCACCGACGCCCCACCCCGCACCCGAGCCTGCTCCTGCCCCACATCCGAAGCCGGAGCCCGCTTCGCAGCCCGCGCCTCACCATGAACCGGCACCGGCACCGGAGCCAAAGGGCACGCATCCGACGGCCAAGCCGGACGAGAGCCCTGCGACTGGCCACGGTGGCGAGCCCAGTGCCACCCCACACAGCTCCCACGGGGAGGCCCCGAATACTCCCAGTGTCGACGGCGCCCCCGGGTCTTCAGGCAATCCACAACCCGACTCCATGCCAGCCAAGGACGGCGGCACCCCGTCCGGCAGCAGTGGGGAGCCGGCGCTACCGACCGTTGCCGAGCAAATGGCCGCGGCCGAAGCCAAGGTCGCAGAGGGCATCAAGACATTTTCCAACGATGCCGAAGCCATGAAGTACGGGGACGACTATTGGAACAACTATGCAACAAATCTGCCCCCGAACGAGTTCAAGTCCGTTGTCGACTACACCGGAAGCGCCTACACCCCGATCAACGGCTACCTCCGCGGTGAGATCACCACCGCATCACCGCAAGTCTTGCAATGGGTGAAGGACATCGACAGCGCCCTGGCCGCCCGACCACTTCCGGAGGACGTACTGCTCCGCCGTCGCACCGACCTGCACCACATAGCTGAGAGCCCTCTGGAAATGCCAGGAAATGTCTACACTGAGGACTCCTACCTGTCGACATCGCTCGGCAGTCCCGCAAAGGGATTCGAACACAAAGAGGCGGTTCTCCACCTGAAAGCCCCGGCGGGAACACCTGGGTTGTGGGTGGAGCACATCTCGGCCTGCGGCGGCATGGGCGAGCGCGAAATGCTGCTCGGACGGGGTGTCCAGTGGCGGGCCGATGATGTCATATTGGGCGATGACGGAAAATGGCACATCTACGGGGAGATCCTTCCCCCGACGAAGGGAACCACCTCATGAGCGAGCCGCAGCAGAGCAGGCTTCTCGCAGACGATATGCAACTGAGGCGCGTAGAGGGCGGCCCCGTCAGCTACAATCCTCGGACCACCCATGCCGTGGAGTACGTGGCGATCGCTAACACCACCGACGGAGTCATCGGGTACCTCTGGGCTTGTGACGCCGATGACGCTGCCGGCTGGGAGGGCCGGCGCGCTGTCGGTCCCATCTCGATGAACGGCGGCAAGTACTGGGTCATGAAACTGCGCGAGGCAAAGGCCCGCGGAATTCCGCCGTCCGCGGCTCTGGCCGAGTTCGCTTCCGATACCGGTGGCGGGTGGTCCGGGCAGGTCGTTCCCGGTTCACGGGCGCAGGCCGCAAGTGTGGCCGAACTTCAGGCCGTTGCCCACGAGGGCTGGGAGCCGCCAGCACCTCCGGCGAACACCCGACGGCCGGTCCGCTGAGCCGTCCGCGGTGGCACCCCCGGCAAGGGGGCGCCACCGCACAACTCTCAACCCGCACCCGCGGCTTGCGCGAGGTCGCGCAGGGGGAAGGTGAGCGACAGCGGGCTTGCAGGATTCAGACGGAGGTCCACCGCAGGGTGCGCCACAGCCAGGTCGCGACCCGCCATCAGGACCGGCTCGGCCCAGTGCCTCGGCACGTGCTCCGACGATGTGCATGCGTCCACACCCCGGCTTCCGTTGCTCCCTGCGGTTACGAGCAGGTCCCCGGTGACAGCATCGGGGCACACCAACAACTCGGCGTCCAGCAGCGCCGTCAACAGCTCTGTGGGGCTCCCCTCACCTGATGCCAGCCGAACAAGGGCGTCCTCGGCGTCGCGCGGCCGAGGTCCCGCAGCGTCGCGGCTGCCCGGCCCGGAAGGTTCATGACCCTCGAGGATCGCGGCGCCGGGGAGGATCCGGACCACTCCCTCCGGGAGCACCAGGAGGATCCTTCCCTCCGAATCCACCAGGACCGAGCACACGGGCGAGCCCAGGCGGATGTCGAGGGTGCGTGCGTCCTGCGGCCGGTGGATCCGCGCCAGGCCGTCCGACCAGCTCGCAGCCAGGACCGGGCCGTCGGCTCCCTGCTCGGCGGCAACGCTGGTGACGGGCAGAGGCCGGCGATCGACCTCCTCCTGCTCCCCCGTGGCAGGAACCCACGATCGAACGCATCCGTCGACTCCCCCGCTGACCACCACGACGCCGGTCGGGCCGTGTGTCACTGCGGCAGCAAGTGCGGTGACCGGTCCGTCGTGGAGCACCGCGGACACCCCTCCACCAGCCCAGTGCACCTGTCCATCGCTGTCACCCGTACTGCCGAGGGGCCCGAGCGCGGTCATCCGCCCGCCCTCTCGCGGCGGGGAGATCTGCTGATGAGGAGACCCGACAAGGACGTGTGGGCGACCGTCCGCTCCGAGCGCGATGAGTGATCCGTCCGCCAGCGCCTGCAGGGATCGCACGGCACCTGGAGGAGCGCCCGCTGGCACAGGAGCCTGTCGGCCGGTGGAGAGCTCGACAGCGTGCAGCGATCCCTCCTCGGTGACCAGGACGACATACCCGGCGTCCGGTCCCCGGGTCAGTGCACCAGAAACAATCGGGGCATGCCCGCTCGGCAACCAGTACGCCTGGTCAACGGTCCAGCCACAGGCTCCCGCCGGCGTAACCGGCGCCCTCTCGTGCGCCTCGCGGGAAAGTCTGGCACCCAGCACGGCGGCCCGAACACCTGAATCCGACTCATCAATCAGAGCCGGACCGGCCGCACGCCAGACGGCAGCCGATCGGCGCTCCGGGTGAGCGGCCAGCACCGCCGTCGCTGCCACCGGATCGGCCTGCACCAGCATGACGAAGTCGTCGAGGACCTGGTCGGCAAAACCGCCTTCGACCGCATGCAACAGCACCACACCCAACAAACCCGGATCGGCATGGCCGAAATCCGGAGAACCTCCGGGCAGTCGGGGAACGGCGGTAGCGAGCGCACGAGCAAGAGCCCCGGCTTCGAGCGGCGCAACATCGGCTGTCACTGTCTCCCGCAACCTGCCAGGAGCGAGCCACCACGTACTGCTGCCGGCCCGGTCCGGAGGCAGCAGCCGTGCGGCTTCGGCCGCGGTAGCATCGCCAGCCACCGCCGACCACTGAACCAGGGTCAACGGCTGCACCGCACCGGCAAGGGCCGCGAAGGCGGGACGAACCTCAGCCGGGACCGCGGCCCACCAGGATGCTTCCACCTGATGGGCCGCACCGGGCGCAGCGGCCTCCGGCACCTTCGACGCGAGCAGGGCTGCACCGGGGCTGGGGTACACGTCCGTCGCGGTGAACGGGGAGGCGCCTCGCCGCCTCTCGTACCATGCCGCGAAGCGCGCGGCGTCGGTCCACCGGGGGTCGTCCAACGAGAGGATTGCCGAAGCGTGGGCGGTCTCGAATTGCTCTGCGGATCCCTCGATCACCATCCGCAGGCCTGGCACGTCCAGCAGGCCAACCAGTACCTGCGCAACCGAGTCCGGTTCAACGGAGCGGTCGAGGTCCCAGGCGAACACCAGTCTGGGCCGACTCGCGGCCCCCAGTGCCTGAGCGAGGGACGCGCCGCTCCGGGCACACACCCCGAGGCGAGCAGCAAGTCGCCAGGCCACCGCATCAGCCGTTAGTCCTGCCAAGGACACAGCCGCGTCCGGCCGTCGTATGCCCGGTGTGCCGGGTCCGCTGCAGGCTGCTGCCAGCCAGCTCACCAGGTGACTCTTCCCGCTGCCCTGCGGCCCGGACACCACACAGAGCCGTGGAGCCCTCGGGTCGTCCAACAGCCCCAGCAGCGCCGCACCGGCCGGCTGCCGTCCCGCCCCCAACTGCGGAATCCGATGCAGTCCTTTCCCCACCGTTCCCCCAATCACCGGCACACAGGCCGCGACGATTCTACGTACCTGATGCTGCGGCAGGCCTTCGTAGCAGCCGCGGTAGCACCCCTTCGTCACGGTCCGTGGACTCGTAGCAAGTCCAGCGCGTGGCAGGCGCACTTCTCGCCGGAGCCGGGCGGGCGCCGCCCCTCCATCGAGGAGGGCATCTGGCGCCGCACCCAGGACCCGCGCAACGCCGAGCAGTCCGGCTGGAGCGAGGACGAGGACGGGCGCCGCCGCGTCGTCCACCACCGCCTCCACCACGACCTCGACCAGACCCAGCCGATGGACCGCCTGGTCCTCGCCGAGCTGTACCTGGCCGTCTCCTGGCTCGCCCCGACCGCCGAGATCGCCACTCACCGGGCCGACCTGCAGCGCTGGCTCGCCGAGGGCCGGTGGCGGGCCGGGGACGGCACGGACCCGCGCTGGCGCCGCGGCGACCTGTACGCCACCATCACCGAGCACGACGTCCACCCGCAGGACGAGCGGGCCGGCCGCGACACCCCCGCCGGGTTCGCCTCGATCGACGTCACGATCCAGTCCGTGGACTACGCCCTGCCCCGGGCCTCCCGGAACCTGCCCTGGGACGTCCTGGCCGGCGGGATGCGCGTCAAGGAGCAGCGCGGCGTCCCCGAGTACGCCGACGACCTGTCCGGCCTGCTGGAACACCTGCCGTTCGTGGTGGAGGCCGGGTGCGGCACCAGCATCGAGGCCGGAGTGCAGCCGCTGCACTGGCTGCACGAGGTCTACCGGGTCACCGAGCGGCGCGGCAACGACCTCACCCAGGGCTACCGCTTCACCATGGCCCCCGGCCAGGACATCATGATCCAGGAGATGCTGACCGACACCGAGCGCAAGATCGGCGACATGGTGTCGATGTTCCGCGCCCTGTTCCAGGCCGAGCCGACCGACGCGCACCGGGTCCTGAAGGCGCTCTACGACGCGGGCCACGCGGTCGGCCCCCTCGCCACCCACAACTTCGACCGCCTCTTCGCCCGCACCGGGATCCCCGAGGCGTTCATGCGCCGCTACGACCAGCGCACCCCGCACATGCACTACCCGGACGGCGCGCGGGCCCTGCTGGTGATCGGCCTGCACGCCGACCGACGCGACGTCCAGCGCCGCGCCCGACAGCTCGGCCTGAAGGTGTTCTACCTGGACACCGAGGGCGTCACCGAGAACGGCGTCCACAAGGAGTATGCGGGGTCCGGCCAAGGTGCCTGCGAAACCCACATTGAGATGATCTTGTAGGCCGATCCGCCGTCAGTTGGTCTGGAGGGCGGCGAAGTCAGCCTGGGCCTGGGCGACGGCTTCGGGGTACGCCTGGCGCTTCTCGTGCTCGGCGAGCGCCCGGTAGATGCTGGCCAGGCCGGGGTTGTGGCCCTTGCGCTTGCCGGTGGGGATGATCAGGTCGGGGCGGATCTGCTCGACGGACTCGCCGGCCGCCCGGCGCCGCAGCACGGTGTGCAGCAACGGCGGCTTCTACCAGCACTGCACCTCGGACCGCCCCGGGGCGGTGAACTGGCCGCACAAGCAGTACGCCCCGGCGGAGTCCGAGACGACGATGAACAAGTGGGGTGAAGAACGGATCTTCGCGGTCCCCATCGAGGTCGATCCGTCGGGACGTAAGGAGATGCAGGCTCACCTGAAGATCGACTCCAAGGGCAGCACCTCTCCGAGGGTCTACTTCCTGGACGACACGAAGGGTGTCACCAGCCAGGTGATCGTGGGCTACATCGGTCCTCACCTGACCAACACGAAGACCTGATCAGACCTGTACGTGTCTGCTGATCGGGCAACAGCCAGGGGTTGTGGGAAAGTTACAGGTGTGGGGGGCCATGTGGCCGTGCCACCGAGCCGGGGGGACACCCACACAGCACATGAAATAGAAACCCGGGGGGC
>NZ_JBSGFD010000318.1:0-6356 GCF_053603215.1 Kitasatospora sp. NPDC004240
CAGCGGCTCGCGCAGGGGGTGGCAGAAGCCGGTCAGCACCCTGCGGCCCGCGGCGGCGGCCCCGCGGGCGGCCTCGGCGACCAGGCGGGACTTGCCGAGCCCGGCCTCGCCCTCGACCAGGACCACGGCCGGCGGGCGCAGCACGGCCTCGGTGAGGCGGGCCAGCTCCTGCCGTCGCCCCACGAAGTCGAATCCGGCGCCGGGCGCGGGTGGTTCGGTCGGCCGGCTCACGGCCGCCCGGCCGGTCGGCGCCCGCGGCGCTCGCCGAGGAGGGGTGCGAAGGCCATGGGGTCATCATGCCGTGACGGCCTCGCGCCTCGCCCGCCGGGGTACCGGTTTTCCGTACCGGGCCCGCCGCGACCACCCGCGTCGCCCCGGCCCTGTGCCTGCCCGGGCTCTGCCCCCGGCCCTGGTGACGGCCGGGGGCGGGCAGGGCGGGCGACCGCCGGCGTCAGCCGCGTCCGGTGAGGATCAGCGGCCGGTAGTCGGGCGACTTGGCGGCGGCGCCCGCGCCGATCACGGTCAGGCGGCCGGCGGGCCCGGCGACGACGGCCTGGTAGGAGGACGTCGGGTAGCCGATCACCGTCAGGTCGAGGGTCTCCCAACGGCCGTGGGTGTAGCGCAGGCCGAGCGGGCGGTCCTGCTCGCCGCTCGCGTCCCAGCCGACGGCCGCCATGCCCCCGGGGACGGCGGCCACCGACCAGAGTTTGCCGGCGACGCCGTCCGGCACGGCGACGGTGCTCCAGGTCCGTCCGTCGTAGTGGGCGACCAGCGGATGGCCGCGGTCCTTGTCGGCCAGCACGGCGCGCCCGACCACCCAGACGTCGTCCGGCCCGTTGGCCGAGACGCTCTGGTACTCGCCGTACAGCCCGGTGAACGCGGGGGCGGGCACCCGGGTCCAGGTGCGGCCGTCGTAGTGCAGCAGGACGGGCTGGCCGTCGGGGTAGGCGGTGTTGCCGACCGCCCAGACGTCGTCCGGCGCGATCTCGGTGACCGAGCTGAGCCACCAGTCGCCGTCGATCGCGGGGACGTCGAGCCGGTGCCAGGCGGAGCCGTCCCAGCGCTCGATGAGGCCGGTGGTGCGGGTCTCGATGACCTGCGGGTCGCTGGGCTGGTTGCCCGGGATACGGGCGGTGATGACGCTCGCGCCGCCGACCGCCCAGGCCCGGCCGGGCGTCGGCGCGGAGGCGCCGAGCAGGTACGCCGTGCTGAGCTCGCCGGCCGGGGGCTCGACCTCGGTGTGGGTCCAGGCGGTGCCGTCCCAGTGCTCGGCGAGGATCCGGCCGCTACGGGTGTCCAGGTCGCCGAACACCCAGGCGTCCTTCGGCGAGCCGCCGGCGACCGCGGTGGCCCGGCCTTCGTAGCCGGGCGCCGGGGTGGGCAGTTCGCGCCACACGCCGTCGCGGCTGTCCTGGGCGACGACCACCGGCCTGAAGGACAGGTCGCTGCTGTCCCTGTCGATCCGGAAGCCGGCCGCCCAGGTCGTCCGGGCGTCGAGCTGGACGCCGGAGCTCATCACGGCGGTCGTCAACGGCACCTTGTTCGCCGTGAACCGGGACCCCCCGATCCCCGGCACCTCGCTCCCCGCCGTCCAGGCCGTCGGCGCCGTCGCGGCGGGTGCCGTCGGGGCGGGTGCCGTCGGGGCGGGCTCGGGTGCCGTGGCCGAGGGCGTCACCGGCCCGCTGCCGCCGGCGGCGCTCGCGGTGGCCGCGGCGGCCGTCGCCGCGGTCAGCACCGAGAGCGCCAGCGCGGCCTGCGCCCAGTGTCGTACTCGCCTCATGCGTCGTTCCCCCGTGGTCCTCGTCGTGCCGGGTCACGGACGCCATCACCCTGATCGCGTCCTCCGGAACAAGGAGGGGTCAGCCCTGACGAACTGTTACACCCGGTTTTCCGGGGACGCTCCCGCGGGCCCGGCGGCCGGGGGCCGGAGCCGTTGTCGGAGGGGTTGGCTAGTTTGTGCGGTGTCGGCGGGCACCGCCCGTACGACGACACTCCCACCGCCGCCCGAAAGGGGCCCTCCGCCATGCCGGTCGCCGTCGACGAGCAGGTCACCTACCTGGAGCTGTCCGAGGATTCGGGCAGCGCCCACAAGTTCTACGAGGTCAAGGTCGCCGGCACGGACGTGACCGTCACCTACGGGCGGATCGGCGAGGGCGGGCAGGTGAAGACCACCTCCTACCCGACGGCGGAGAAGGCCGCCGCCGCGGCCGCGAAGAAGGTGGGGGAGAAGGTTCGCAAGGGCTACGCGCCGGCCGTGCGGGGGGTGCGCCAGCGTCGGGCGGTCACCCGCCGGGCGATCGTCAGCACCGGTTCGACCGCCCGTCAGGCCCCGGTGCTGTGGCGCTTCCGCTCGGGGGCGGCGGCGTTCGGCATCTTCGTCGGCGAGGAGCACGCCTGGGTGGGCAACGAGCGCGGCGACGTCTACACGCTCACCCACGACGGCGAGGTGACCGGCCGTTACGGCCTGCCGGACGGCGTGAAGTGCATCGTCGCCGACGACTGGTGGATCTACGCCGGCTGCGACGACGGCAAGGTGTACGACCTCGGCGGCAAGGTGCCGCGGGTGGCGTACGAGATCGCCGAGGACGTCGACATCTACTGGCTGGACATCCACGACGGCGTGCTCGGCGTCGCCGACGCGCGCGGCGGCATCACCACCGTCGACCACGAGGACGAGTTCCAGTGGCGGCGCAAGGCCACCGGCACCGACGGCTGGATGGTGCGCTGCGACGACGAGGGCGTCTACCACGGCCATTCGCGCGGCGTGGCCCGCTACGAGGCGCGCGGGGGCGACCCGGTGTGGCACACCGCGACCCAGGGCGACGTGCTGTTCGGCTGGCAGGAGCGGGACGAGGTCTTCGCCGGCACCTCGCGCGGCTGGGTCCACCGGCTGCGCAAGGAGGACGGCTCCGAGGTCGCCCGCTATCGCTGCGACGCCTCGGTGTTCTCCTGCGCGGCCTCGCCCGACGGCCGGTACGTCTTCGCCGGCGACAACCACTCCTCGGTCTACTGCTTCGCGGCGGACGGCACCCGGCTCTGGAAGCTCGGCACGGGCTGCGGCTCGGCGTACAGCATGCAGTACCGCGACGGCCGGCTGTACATCGTGACCACCGACGGCTCGCTGGCCTGCCTCGACGCGAGCGAGCAGGCGGTGCGCGCGGCCGAGGACGGGCGGCTGCCGAAGGCCGCCGAGGTGGACGGCAAGGGCTGGACGGCGTCCGTGGCGGGCACCGAGGTGGAGTCGGTGACGGCGGGTTCGGCGGGCGCGGCCACCGGCATCGAGGTCGAGTGCGTCCAGGAGGGCACCCGGCTGCGGGTCCGCGTGGTGTCGCAGGGCTTCGACCCGGCCCGCCGGGTGCAGTTCCCGAAGGACATCCGGGTCCCCGGTGCCCGCTACCTGGTCGCGGAGGTGCTGGAGTCGGGCAACGGCGGCTTCTACCGGGCGCGCGGTGACATCAAGCGCCTGCTGTGACCGGTGGTCCGGTCCTGACCGGCCGTGGCAGCGGATCGCCCCGCCGCCACGGCCGGTTGCGCTACTCTCGGTGCACCGTCACCGGGCGTGTCTGGAGGCCGTGATGAGGATGGTGTTCGACCCCGCCGAGGCCGAGGGCCTGCGGGCCGCAGCGCGCGACGCCGCGCTGGAGGACCCGACCCTCGCGTACGTGCTGCTGGACCTGGCGGACCGCGGCGTCGACCTGGACACCTGCCGCACCTGGGACGACCTCAGGGCGGAGCGCGGCGTCGAGGCCGCCCCGGCCGCCCCCGCGCGCGACGCCTGATCGTCGCTTCCCGTGGCGCTCCGTGGGCCTGGGCGCCCCTCGCGCCGCCCTGCCCCACCTCTCCGTCTCCCCGCTTCTTCGCGACCCCACGCAACACTTTGCGGCGCCGGTCCCGTGTAGAAGGAGCGAGGGCGCGCACGGCGCGCCGGGGAGCCACCTGAGGAGCAGCGAGGCCGTATGTCACCGGACTTGGAGCAGTCGTTCGACGAGTTCGTAGTGGGCCGGTACACGGCACTGCTCCGCACGGGGTACCTGCTGTGCGGCGACTGGCACCTGGCCGAGGACCTGGTGCAGACCACCCTGGTGAAGCTGTACGCGCGGTGGCCCCGGTTGCGGGAGCCCCAGGCCGCGGCCGGCTACGCCCGCACCACGCTGGTGCGCGCCTACACCGACACCCGGCGCCGGCGCAGTTCGTCCGAGGTGACCGCCCCGGACGTTCCCGAGGCGGCGATGGCCGGCGCGGACGCGGATCCCGAGCGGCGGATGGCCCTGCTGGCCGCGCTCGCGCAGGTGAGCCCGGCGTACCGGGCGGCGCTGGTGCTGCGCTTCTGGGAGGACCAGACGATCGAGGCGACGGCGGCGATCCTGCGGCAGAGCACGGGCACGGTGAAGTCCAACACCAGCCGGGGGCTCACCCAGCTGCGGGCGATCCTCGGCGACTCGCTGCACGAGATCGCCGGCGCCTGACCCGGCGCCCCGCCCCGGGCGGAACCACACGACAGCGCGGAAGACGAGAGGAAACCGGGATGGACCACAACGATCCGGCGTTCGGCGCCGACGACCTGGACGGCGAGATGGGCGCACTGTTCCGTACGGTGCTGGACCAGCCGACGCCGGCCCTTCCCCCGGCACTGCTGCCCCAGGTGCGCCGCCGCGGCGGAGGGCTCCGGCGGCGCCGGAACCTGCTGGCGGGCGGCGCGGCGGTGACGGCGGTGAGCCTGCTGGCGACGGCCGGGTGGATGGTCGGCGGGGGCGCGGACGGGCAGCGGACGGCGGCGGCCGCGAGCGCCACGGCTTCGAGTACCACGGCAGCGGCCAGTGCGGCCCCGAGTGCTGCGACGCCGACGACCACCCCGTCGCAGCCCGACCTCGCGACCTTCCGTGCCCCTCAGCGGCAGCGCAACGCGGCGGGTAACCAGGCCCTGCTGGAGTACCTCCGGGCCCACCTGCCGGAGGAATTCGCCGACATCGTCGACGGCACGAAGGAGATGCTGCCCGGTCACTACATCGCGACCAGGAAGGACGGTGCGCAGGTCATCGTCGCCCGGGACACCTTCGGGAACGGCATCGACCGCAACGCCCCGAACGCGGCTTGCAAGCCCGTCACCACGGCGAACGGCACGCTGGGACCCAACGCCGAGGACTGCGCGAACCGCGTACTGCCCGATGGGACCGTCGCCGAGGTCCGGCACCTGACCGAGCCGCTCTCGGGCCGGGTCGCCGCGCTCGGCCTCCTCACACCGGACGGCAAGCCTTACTCGCTGACGTTCCTCCGGGTCGTCACCAAGCCCGACGCGCTCTCCCCGACCGTGTCCCTGGAGCAACTGCTGACGCTGGCCGGGACGCCCGGCCTCGTCGCCGCGCTCCGGGACGGCTGGCACGACGGCCCGGAGTCCTGAACACGCCCGACGCCCGCGAATCCCGTCAGGAGCCGGGACCGGTGGCCGGGCTGACGGCGGGCCGGTCGGCGGGTTGCTCGGCGTCGCCGAAGCGGGCCAGCGCCAGCGCGCCGGCGATCGCCGCCAGGAAGCCCAGGACGGCCAGCGGCACGGTCCCACCGCGGGTGCGGTCGCCCAGCACCACGACCCCGACCACCGCCGGCCCCAGCGTCTCGCCGAGCACCATCGCCGCGGTGGCGGCCGTGACGGAGCCGCTCTGCATGGCCCAGGTGAGGGCCGTGAAGCCGCCCAGCCCGCCGATCGCGATCGCGTACGCCGAGGGCTCGGTCCACAGCCCGGCGGGGTCGAGGTCGGGCAGCACGCGCACGGCGACGCCGATGACGCCGAACTGCAGGCCGGCCACCAGCCCCAGCAGGGGCGCGGCCCGCCGGCCGCCGTAGTGGCCCGCCGCCCAGGCGGCCGCGAGCAGCGCCAGCGACACGACGAGGGTGCCGAACCGCAGCGCCGGGTCGCCGTGGCCCTCGCCGTCCCGGCCGGCGGTCACGGCCAGTACGGCGAGCCCGAGGCAGACGGCGGCCACGCCGGCCCACTCCTGGGGCCGCAGCCGGATCCGCAGCACCCGGGAGGCGCCGACCGCCGTCACGGCGAGCGCCGAGGCCAGCGCGGCCTCGA
Source organism: Kitasatospora sp. NPDC004240 (assembly GCF_053603215.1). NCBI lineage: Bacteria > Bacillati > Actinomycetota > Actinomycetes > Kitasatosporales > Streptomycetaceae > Kitasatospora > Kitasatospora sp. NPDC004240. The sequence goes on from NZ_JBSGFD010000318.1 coordinate 6,071, forward strand.
CCACGTAGAGGGGGAGGCGTTCCAGCGCGAACAGCTCGGCGGCGAACCCGGCCATGTCCATCCCCACGCCCACCACGAACGGCCACTGGCGCAGCGTGCCGGCCAGGGCCGCCGCCTCGCCGGGCCGGTGGCCGGCCGTGGCCCGGCGTGCGCCGAGGGCCTGCAGCACGGTCGCCGACCCGGTCAGGAGGGCGGCGAGCAGGGCCGCGAGGAGTCCGGCGGGCATGGCCCGACCGTACGTCGCGCGGCGGCGCCGCCGGGTGCGGACACGCGGGAGATCGGAAGA
>NZ_JBSGFD010000319.1:0-6304 GCF_053603215.1 Kitasatospora sp. NPDC004240
ACGAGATCGGTCTGGCGCTGGGCGCCGAGCTCCCACAGGTGCATCATGACCAACTCCTGGCCGCCGACGCCCGGCGCGGTCGCCCGGCTCAGTCGTGGATGCCCTGCCCGGGGGTGAGGATGCCCGCCGGGTCCCAGCGGTGCTTGGCGCCGCGCAGCGCGCCCCAGCGGTGGCCGTAGTGCCGCTGCCAGTCGGCCCGCGTCATGTCCGGGATCGCGCCGATCAGGTAGCGCTTGCCGCCGAGGGCCACCGCGCGGTCGTACACCCGCCGGTTGCGCCGCAGCATGGCGGCGTCGTCCGCGCCCGGGCCGGGGAAGCAGAGCAGGTCGAAGTGCCACAGCACCGGTGCGTCCGGCATCACCGCGGCCGGCCGGGTCAGCGGCGCCGTCGCGAACGGGTAGAGCAGCAGCAGACCGGCCCCGAGGTCGGCCGGGGTCAGCTCGGCGAGCGTCTCGCGGATGAACCCCTCGGCGGCGGAGGCGGGCAGGAACACGCTCATCCAGGGCTTGGGCCGGTCCCAGAACCCGGCCGCCTTCAGATAGCCGGCGAAGCCGTCGACCCGGTAGGCGTACTCGCGCGCGCTCTGGTCGGTGACGGTGACCGCGTCGGGGCCGGCGGCCGGACGCAGGCCGCGCAGCAGGGCCTCGCGGTCGGGCACGGCGGTGCCGTCGTAGTGGGCGACCGCCTCCATCCGGTACTGCCAGGTGCCGGCGGGGGTGAGCGAGGCGTCGCCGACCTGGAGGTCGAAGCGGCCGTCGGCGAGGATCCGCTCCTGGTCGGCCAGGTAGTCCGGCAGGGAGTCGTAGCGCAGGCTGAACACCAGGGCGCGCTCGCGGGCCGGGGCCAGCCGCAGGGTGGCGCGCACGATGACGCCCACCTGGCCGCCGCCGCCCAGCGCCGCCTCGAAGAGGTCCCGGTGGCTGTCGGCGGAGGCGGTGACCAGCTCGCCGGTGCCGGTGACCAGGTCGATCGACTCGACGGTGTCCACCGAGAGGCCGTGCTTCTGCACACCGCCGCCGATCCCGCCGACGCTCAGCGTGCCGCCGATCGACAGGTGCAGGTAGTCGGGCAGGCACGGCGGCATCCAGCCGGCGGGCAGCGCGGCGTCGGTCAGCCGCGCCCAGGTGACCCCGGCCTCGACGACGGCCCGGCCGCCGCCGAGGTGGAGGATCCGGTCCAGGGCGCGGGCGTCGATCGAGATCCCGCCGGGGGCGGCGGCCTGGCCGTAGCTGGAGTGGGACTCCAGGCCCTCGCCGGGGCCGGGGCCGGTGGTGCCGCTCTGGCCGTTCATGGCGACGGTGATCCGGTGGCGGCGGGCGTAGCGGATGATCCGGGCGACGTCCTCCACCGAGCCGGGGCGCAGTACGGCGCGCGGTTCGGTGGTGACCAGGCGTCCGAAGTCCGTGCCGAACGCCTGCCGGACCGCTCCCTCGGTGACCAGCACGCCGTCGAGCGCGGGGATCGTGGCGACCGTCCCCCCGGCCGGGGGTGCGGCGTCGGCGGTGGTCGCCCAGGACCGGGTGGCGGTGTTCCAGCCGATCACGGTCGCGGCGGCGCCGGCGATCAGGGCGCGGCGGGACAGGGCTGCTGCTTCGCTCATCTGAAAATCTCCCGACTGATCGTCATACCGGGAGTGTTCTACCGCAATCGCCGCGGCCGCGCACAAGGCTTCCCCGGGGCACGCACGGGATTCCCGGTTCCGTCACACCCGCCGCCCGTTCCGTTCCCGGCCGCCGCTCGTTGGGCAGCAGCGCGGGGACACGCGGTGCCCCACCACACCCCGGCCGGGGTGCGCACGGAACGGAAGGAGTCCGCGGTGACGGACGTGCTGGCGCGGACCACCGGGCCGACCGCCGGGGGAGCGGCGCCCGGCACCGCCGTACGGGGACGCCCGGCCGGCCCGCTGCACCTGCGGGCGGCGGTGCCGGAGGACCTCCCGGTGCTGGCCGACCTGCGCGCCCAGGCGGCGGAGTGGGTCGCCCGCGAGCACGGCGTGCCGCAGTGGTCCACGCCGTTCAACGCCAAGCGGGCCCGCCGCTGGATCGCCCGGGGCGCGACCGTGATGGCGCTGCTGGAGCCGGACGGCGCCCCGGTCGCCACCGCCAGCCTGCTGGCCCGGGGCGACCGGCGCCGCTGGACGCCCGAGGAGCTCGCCGTCCCGGCCCGCTACCTGGCGAAGATCGTGGTGGACCGCGACTGCGCGGGCCTGGGCATCGGCACCCTGCTGACCGACTGGGCCCGCCGGCGCGCCCACCGGGCGGGCGCCCAGGTGGTCCGGATCGACGCCTGGAGCGACAACCCCGCCCTGCACGCCCGGCACCGCGCCCACGGCTGGCGATGGGTCAGGACGGTGCCCGGACTGCGCTCGGGCGCCCTCTTCGAACTGCCCGCCCTGGCCGACGCCTTCGACCCGGCGGTGTGCGAGGCCGGCCCGATCGTCCTGCCGGGGGACCGGCCCGCCGGCTGAGCGGCCCGCGGCCGTGGGGGATGATGGCGGACGGCCCCGCGCACCCGGGTGCGTCCCGTACACCGCGGTGCGTCCCGTACACCGTTGTGCGCCCGGGGCCTCCGCGATCCCCCAGCCGAGACGGACCGACCAGCGATGAGCACGACCCCCGACGTCACCACCCGGCCGGGCCCCCTGGACCCACGGGCCCGCTGGTCGGCCCACCGCGAGCGGTTCGACACCGTCTTCCGCGCGTACTTCACCACCCTGCGCGAGGGCTTCGACGCCCCCCGGTGGAGCCGTTTCGCCCCCGAGTGCCTCGACCTGATCGAGGACCACTGCCTGCGCGGCGGCAAACGCCTGCGGGTCGCCGTGCTGTACGAGGCCGGCCGGCTGCTCACCGACGGGCACCCGCCCGCCCTCGACGCGGCCGCGCTGAGCATCGAACTGCTGCAGACCCACGGGCTGATCCACGACGACATCATCGACGACTCCCCGCTGCGCCGCGGCGGGCCGTCCACCTACTACGCCTACCGCGAGCGCTTCCCCGGCCGCGAGCACACCGCGCTCGGCCTCGCCGTCCTGGCCGGCGACCTCGCGGCCTTCCTGTCCGGACAGGTCCTGCTCACCGCGCCCGCCCCCGCCGAGGTGCGGCTCGCCATGGCCGCCGTCCACGCGCAGGCCTCCGCCGACAGCGTCGTCGGCCAACTCGCCGACATCGAGCGCGACTTCGAGGCCGAACCGAGCGTGGAGATGCTGGACTCGGTCTCCGAGTACAAGACCACCCGCTACTCCGTGCTCGCCCCGCTGCGCCTCGGCCTGCTCGCCGCCGGAGCCGACCCCGCCGCGTACGCCGCCCATGACGCGACCCTGCGCCGCTACGCCACCCTCTGCGGCGGCTACGAGCAGCTGCGCGACGACTACCTCGACCTGTTCGGCGACCCGGCGGTGCTCGGCAAGCCGGCCGGCTCGGACCTGCGCGAGGGCCGCCGCAACCACGTGGTGCGCGCCCTGCTGCTCGCCGCCGGACCGGACGAGCGGGCGCGCGTGGAGGCCGTGCTCGGCGACCCGCGCTGCACCGCGGAGGCGATCGAGGAGGTCCGGTCGATCGCGCTGCGCCACGGGGTGGACGAGACGCTGCGCGCCGACATCCGGCAGCGGGCCGAGCGGGCCTGTGCCGAGGCGGCCGGCTGGTACGGGCACTGGCGGCCCGAGGCGGTCGAGTTCTTCGAGCGCCTCCCGCTCTGGAGCATGCACCGCCTGGGCTGACCCGTCCGCCGTCCGCCGCCGCCCGCCCAGGAGTGGCGCAGGGGCTCACCCCAGCGCGCGGACCGCGGCCAGCACCTCCAGGTCGAGCACCGGGTCGGTCCCGTCCGCGGAGGCGATCGACAGCCGGTCGACCAGCCCGGCGTAGCGCCGGTGCAGCTCCGCGGCGACCTCCGGCACCGTCCCGGCGACCGCGAAGGCGTCGAACACCTCGTCCTCGACCAGCTCGCCCATCCGCTGCCAGTTCCCGCGCAGCGACAGCCGGTGCAGCTCCTCGTGGAGCTCCTCCCAGCCGTGGTGGGCCAGCACCGGCCGGTAGGCGGGGGTGGAGGCGTAGAAGGCGAGGCGCTCGCGCACCGCGGTCCGGTTGGCGGCCAGCTCCTCCTCGGTGCGCCCGGTCGCGGCCAGCACGTTCCCGGTGACCTCGAACGGCCGCGCCGTCCAGGCCTCGCCGTCGGCCTCCGCCCGCTCCCGGGCGGCCCGCACCCCCGGCAGCACCTGGCGCGCCAGGTAGTCGACCGAGCTGAACGGGTGTGCCAGGAAGCCGTCCGCGACCGCCCCGGCCGTCGCGGTCATCAGCGGGCCGACCCCGGCCAGCAGGATCGGCGGCGGGCCGGCCTCGACCGGCGGGGGAGCGAACATCGGCGTCATCACCGTGTGCGTGTAGAAGTCGCCGCGGAACCGCAGCCGTTCGCCGGTCTGCCAGCTGTGCCAGATCGCCCGGACGGCGTGCACGTACTCCCGCATCCGGGCCGCCGGACGGTCCCAGGGCATCCCGAAGCGCCGTTCGACGTGCGTCCTCACCTGCGAGCCCAGCCCGATCACGGCCCGGCCGCCGGAGACCTCGTGCAGGCCCCAGGCCTGGTAGGCCAGCGTCATCGGGGTCCGGGCGAAGGCCACCGCGATCCCCGTGGACAGCTCGATCGACTCCGTGCGGTCGGCCGCCCGCACCAGCTGCAGGAACGGGTCGTGCGCCGTCTCGGCCACCACCAGGCGGTCCATCCCGGCCCGCTCGGCCCGCCCGGCCGCCGCCAGGACGCTCCCGGGATCCCCGGGAACGGACACATCGAGGCGCAGCCCCGTCACCGGACGACCCATCGGCTCCACGGCACCCTTCACGATCACCCACCAGCTCGTGTGCGTATGATCCCATGGACCGCAGTCCCCTGCACCGGAGGCGATGTCCCGTGGCCGACCAGCGAGTTGTGATCGTCACCGGCGGCGGCACCGGGATCGGCGCGGCCACCGCCCGGCTGCTGCGCTCCGCCGGCCACCACGTGGTGATCTCCGGACGGCGCTCCGAACCGCTGGAGCGGGTCGCCGCCGAGACCGGCGCGCTGGCCCGGGTCTCCGACACCACCGAGCCCGCCGACGTGCAGTCCCTGGTGGACACCACCGTGGAGCGCTTCGGCCGGCTGGACGGCCTGGTGGTCAACGCCGGCGTCGGGCGCGGCGGCGGGGTCGGCGAGATCAGCGTCGAGGACTGGGAGCTGGTGCTGCGGACCAACCTCACCGGCCCGTTCCTGGTGCAACGCGCCGCCCTGCCGCACCTGTTGGAGTCCCGCGGCGCCGTCGTCGCGGTCGCCTCGGTGTCGGCCCTGCGCAACGGCCCCGGCAACGCCGCGTACGCCACCTCCAAGGCCGCGCTGCTCCAGCTCTGCCGCTCCCTCGCGGTCGACTACGGCCACCTCGGGCTGCGGGCGAACGTGGTCTGCCCCGGCTGGGTGCGCACCGAGATGGCCGACCGGCGGATGGCCCGCTTCGTCGAGGAGGCCGGGCTGCCCGGCGGCACCGAGGAGGCGTACGGACAGGCGACCCGGCTGAGCCCGATCCAGCGCCCCGGTGAGCCGCGGGAGGTAGCGGAGGCGATCTCCTGGCTGCTGTCGCCCGCCTCCTCGCTGGTCAACGGCGCCGTGCTGACCGTCGACGGCGGCGTCACCGCGCTCGACCCGGGCACGGTCGCCTTCGACACCGTCCTCACCCCGCGCCAGGGCCCGTCTTGAAACCCCCGCCCTCCGGGCGGACGACGGGGCTTTGAAGACGGGCCCCGGGGCTGAGCGCCCCGCCGTGCGGCCGTCACCCCTCGCGGCGCAGCTGCCCGCCGGGTACTGGAACGTCCCGTACGTCGGCGCCCGCCACCCCGGCTCACCCGCCGTGGCCGAGCGCCCCGGCCTCGCGGAGGGCGCCAACTGCCAGCTCTACGCCTACGCGGTGCTCGCCCGCTTCGGGCCGGCGCCGCCGCCGCTGCGCTCCGACGAACTGTGGGCCGACCGCGAACACACCGTCCGCGTCCGCACGCCCCGGCTGCTGGACCTGCTGCTGTTCAACGCCGGCGCCGACGCGTACGGGGCCCATGTGGGCGTCTGGCTGGGCGAGGACGCGGTGCTGCACCTGTGCCGGGAGGTGGGCCTCCCGGCCGTGTGGCCGCTCGCCGACTTCGCGGCCCGGGAGCGCTACGCGGTGCTGGTCGGCATCAAGCGGATGCGACCGGCGGGCGCGCGGGGCTGACCCTCACCCGCGCCGCCCGGGGCTGACCCTCACCCGCGCCGCGCGGGCGGACACGTCGGCCGAGGCGGGCATGTGGTGAAGAGA
>NZ_JBSGFD010000320.1:0-6271 GCF_053603215.1 Kitasatospora sp. NPDC004240
GCCCCGGCCACTACGCCGTCCGCCGACCCGGCCGCCGCCGGGCCAGCCCCGGCCGCCGCCGGCGACACCGGCCCGGCTCCGGCGTCTGGCACCGCGGCCGCCGGCCTCCTCCACGACCTGCGTTCCACGGTCGAGCACCGCGCCCTGCTGTGCGTCACCGGCCCGGCCCCCGCCGACACGACGGCCGCGGCGGTCACCGCCGCCACCCAGCACCAGCCGCTGCCCGCCGTCTGGATCCACCCCCGCGGCACCGACGAACCCGCCCTGATCCGCGCCCTGTACACCGCCCTCGGCCTTCACCACCGCCAGCCGCAGCCCCGCGAGTACTCTGCCGCGCTGGAACTCGTCGCCGCCGAACTCGACCGCTCCGCCCGCCTCCTGGTCGTACCCGACGCCCACCAGCTGGCCACCGCCGCGCTGCAGACCCTCTACGGCCTGTGGGCGCCCGGAGGACCGGAACGCTTCCCCCTGGTCCTGGTCGGCGACGACCACCTCCACGCCGTCCTGGAGCGCCCCAAGCTGGCGAGCCTGAAGTCCGCGGCCGGCCACCACCGCCTGGCCCCCGCCGAGATCCCGCCCGCCGTCCCGGCCGGCCCGCGGCCGGACACCGCCGTACCTGCCGCGGAGACCGGTACCGCCGCAGCGCCCGCCGCCCCGGCCCCGGCCGGTGAAACCGCCGCCCCGGCCACCGCGCCCGGCAATGGCCTCGCTGCGCCCCGCCCCGCCCCGGCCCCGGCCGCCGGTCCGGCTCTCGCCACCGCGCCGACCGCCGACCCGGCCGCGCCGACCGGCGAAGACCCGGACACCCCGGCCGCCGGCCCCGGCCCCGGCGCCGCCCTGCGGCCGGCCCCGGCCGGTGAAGCCCCCACCGAACCCCCGACCCCGGCCCCCGTCCCGGCGTCCGCACCGCTTCCCCCGGTCCTCGACCTGGTCCTGGCTCCGAGCCCGCAGACACTGCACCAGGCCCGCAGCACCCTCCCGCAGCTGATCAGCGTCGCCGGCCAGGGCACCTCCACCCCCCTGGCCCGCGGCACCCACCACGCCCTGCTCACCACCCCCACCACCGCCACCACCCTGGGCTGGGACCTGACCGGTGCCACCGCACACGGCACCGCCGACGCCCGCAAGAAACTCGGCGACCTCATCCAAGCCGCCGCCACCGGCCACCCCCAGGTCCTACGCCGCCACACCACCCCCCTCGCCGTGCTGCTCCCCGCCACCCCCGACGGCACCCCCCTCCCACCCGCCACCCACCCCGGCCACCCCACCCCCAGCACACCCGAAACGGCAGCAACAACCCCACACAGCACCGGAGTCGTAACGCCCACCCCGAGCGCCACCCCAGCCGCTCCCGGCGGCCAGCAGGCCCTCACCCCGGCGCCCGCCGCAGCCGAGCCCACCCCGGCCACCGTCCCCGCCGCAGCTGCGCTCTTCACACCGGCCGCCCCGAACACGCCCGCGTCGTCGACCGCTCCGATCCCGGCCAACAGGCACGCCCCGGCCAGCACCACCCCCGGTACACCCGACGCGGCAGCAACAACCGCACCCAGCACCGGAGTTGTAACGCACACCCCGAGTACCGCCCCGGCCACCGCGACCCAGCCCGCCCCGGCCACCGTCCCCACCGTCCCCGCCGCAGCCGCTCCCGCCGCAGCCGCTCCCACCGCCCCGGCCGACCCGAGCGCACCCACGCCCGTACCGCCGCTGACCCCGGGCAGCGGGCCCGCCCCGGACCGCAGCAGCGGAGCCGAGCCGGACGACACCCTGTTCCCCGCCCCGGCCGCTCCCGGCGCCCAGCCGGCCCCCGCTCCCGCCCCCCCCACCACTCCCGCCCCGGCCGCTCCCGGCCAGGCCGCCCCCACCGGTCGGCCCGCCCCGGCCTCCGCCGCAGCCGGGCCCGCCCCGGCTGCGCCCGACCAGCCGGCCCCCGCCGACCAGCCAGCCGCCGGCGAGCCCGCCCTGCAAGACCCCACAGCCACACCCCCGCCGCCCGGCCAGCCGACCACCACACCCCCCGCGGCGCCCACCACTCCGCGGCCCCCGCGCCGCCTCGCCCCGCTCGCCGACGCCCTCACCACCGTCCTCACCCCCCAGGCCCCCAACCCGCACACCAACACCCCCACCAGCCCGCGCACCCTGTCCACCGGCATCCCCACCCTCGACCAAGCCCTCGGCGGCCTCCAACCCGGCCGCTTCTACCTCGCCGCCGCCGCCCCCGGCACCGGCGCAAGCCTCCTCGCCACCACCACCGCCCGCACCACCGCCCTCGACCACCACCTCCCCGTCCTCTACGCCGCCTCCGGCCTCACCCGCGCCGACGTCGCCGCCCGCATCGTCGCCGCCCACCTACCCGTCGACTACCGCCGCCTGCGCACCGGCCACCTCACCCCCGCCGAACAGACCGACGCCACCACCCTCCACACCGAACTCGCCGCCGCCCGCCTCTACATCGACGACGGCACCGACCTCACCCCCGACGCCATCGCCGAGACCGCCGCCGACCTCGCCCACACCACCACCGACCACCCCGGACAGCCCGGCCTCGCCCTGGTCGTCGTCGACCGCCTCCAAACCCTCGACGACCCCCGCCTCCCGCTCTCCGGCCCCCGCCTCACCAACGCCGCCCAGGCCCTGTCCCACCTCGCCCGCACCCACCACATCCCGGTCCTGGCCATCCTCGACACCGACCAGCCCGACCTGATCACCACCCTCGGCCTCGACACCACCCTCACCCTCCACCCCCACCCCCACGCCCCCACCACCCACCTCCTCCTCACCATCGCCGAACGCGACCTCGGCACCCAAGCCACCCTCACCCTCACCGCCGACCGCGCCCACGCCCGCCTCACCGACCCCACCCCCCACGACCCCTACGCCACGGCGCCAGAGGCGCCCCCCGCTCCCGCCCCAGTGCCGGAGGCACCCACACCCGCCCCCACAACCCCAGCGCCGGAGGCACCCACCAACCCACCCACCCCAGCGCCGGAGGCGCCCACCCAGGCCTCCGCGGCCTCCGCCTGGCCCACCGTCGCCGTCCCCGGCCACCCCACCCAGGACACCCCCGCTGCGCCCGACCCCGACCCGGAGGTCCCCCCGGCCACCGCGGCCACCGCGGCCGCCCTGGACACCCTGGCCAACCTGACGCCCGACCAGCCGCTGCGCCCGGCCCGGGACCGCGCGCCGCGTGCGGCCGCCTCCAGGCCCGCCCGCACCGGCGGCGGAGACTACGCGGGCCGGGACTACGGCCACTTCCTCAACATGATCAGCTCGGTCGTCGAGCAGACCCTCCAGGAGCACGACGGCGACACCGAAGCCACGATCACCGCGCTGGAGCTGAAAGCAATTCCGAACGGAATGGCCCTCTTCGAGGCAACCCGAGTCGGCGGAAACTACGAGCACACCGTCTACCCGGAACGCCTCGAATTCCTCAGCAAGAAATCCCGCGACGGAGCCGACGACATCTGGGAGGGCCGCCACAAGTGGGAGAACGGCCCGCTCCTGGACCAGCTCAAGGCCGGCACCCACCCGGACGTCGACGTCGACGTCCTCGACACCAACGCCGCCTACTGCAGCGCCCTGAAGACCCACCTGCCCATCGGCGCCCTGCAGCACGACCCCGACGGCGGCTTCCACTCCAAGCGCTCCGGCATCTACCTCCTGCCCAAGCGCCCCACCTGGGAACACCCGCACCTTCCCGACCCGATCGGCAACCGCCGCGAGCCGGGCCCGGTCCTCCTGGACGACGCCACCATCCGCCTCCTGATCCGCTGCCACAAGCTCGGCCTCGCCCAGGCCCCGCACATCACCCAGGCGTGGACCTCCGGCGCCTCCGAGAACATCACGGAGAAGTTCCGCCGCGTCCTCACCATCGCCCGCGAGAAGGCCATCCTCGAAGGCGACGACGTCACCGAGAAATACGTCAAGGCGATCTACGCCAAGTTCGTCTCTACCATCGGCGAATCATCATTCAACCGCGACCTCCGCCGACCTGACTGGATGCACATCATCCGCAGCCAGGCATTCGCCAACCTCTGGTACAAGGCACACCGCGCCCACGAACACGGCCTCACCATCGTCCGCCTCCGCGGCACCGACGAACTCCACATCACCGGCGACACCCCATGGCGCACGGTATTCACCGAAGGCCGACTCACCACCCAACTGAAGCTCAAGACCCAGTACACCCTTTACACGAAGGCCGCCTAATGTCGACCGACGGCTGGAAGAACTTCGGCAAATACGGCGCACACCTCGACCCCGAAAACCGCCACGGGAAAATCGTCCTCGCCCGCGCCCTCGAAGACGCCCTGGAACGGATGATCATCGAAGGCGGCATCAAGTCCCCCGTCACCACCCGCCGCGGCCTCACCGCCCGCATGAAATACCTCACCACCACCCAAGGCGGCGCCCAAGCCATGGCCGACGCCGGCATCACCGCCGTCCCCAAGACCATCAACGCCTGGACCAAAGGCACCCAGAACCCCCTCCCCGCCAACCTCGACGCCATCGACACCGCCTACTGGAACCTCCGCGCCGCCAACATCCTCAACAACCCCGGCGCCTTCAAACAGCACCTCAACAACAACGGCAAGGGCACCAAGATCGAGATCCACCCCATCAACCAGAACGTCGTCGACGAACCCCGCCGCCGCGACAACCTGCGCATCCGCACCCTGACCGTCCGCTACATCTGGGACGACGCCGTCGACGCCATGGCCACCGGCGACATCGGCAAGCTCGAAGAGATCTGGGACGACGTCATCGCCGACCTCGACTCCGACTGGGGCGCCTACACCTACGTCCGCCACATCGGCCTCGGCGCCTGACCACCCCCACCCAGCCGCCCGCCCGCCCCACCAGACCGCAACTGCGCCCCACCCCAGCCCAGACCAGCACCACCGGACACAGCAGCGCGTACATCCCCCCGCAGCTGCGCCTCCGCGATGTCCCAGGGGCCGGTGATGCTGCCGGCCAAGGCGACGAAGACACCGTGACGGCGCGCGGTACGGCGCCAGACGCGCGAGCTGTTCAAGCCGCCCTCGTAGAAGCAGACACCGGCCCGGCCGGTCACCGCGAGGACGTCGCCGGCCACGTCCAGGACGGCCGACCAGCCAGTGCCGCCGACTCCGCCCAGCCCTCGAAGTCACCGAACCGCGCCCACCCGCCGGACGCCAGCCCGGCCAGGCGCGGATCCGGCCCGCGACCGCCGGCCGACGCGAACGTCTCCACCCGGTGCGAGGCCGCGAAAACCACCTGCGCCCGCCCCGCGTCGACGGCCCACGCCCTACATGCCCAACGGCCGCAACGGCTCGCTGCCGACATCGACGGCGTACATCGTGCCGCCGTCCACCAGGGCCGCCTCGTCGCTCACACCAGGCCAACAAGCCGGCCCCCGGAGGTAACCCGCCAGCGGCCGGCCCCGCCCCGCTGCGCACCGCCGGGTCCCGGCCGGAAGCTCCACCACCTGGCCGAGCGGGCCGGGCTGAGCCGCCCGCCAGCGGCACCGCGGCCGCACCTCCGGAGGCCCGGTCTCCCGGAGGAATTCCCGGTACAATTCTCGAAGCGGCACAGCATGAATCCCCGGTACAACTCGGAGGGGAGACTGGGCATCAGACGGGATTCCCTGACCGTGCAATTCTGATACAGGCTCAGGCTGATAAAGTCCGGTACAACTTCCCCGTTCGCAGCGAGAAGCCCGTAGGATATTAGGGGCAATCAGCCCGATACGGTTGACCTCCAATCAGGCGCGTTACAGAAAATGCCTCTGCTGCCTGTACAAGCCCCGATTCGATCGCTAGAATTGGCCGAGTGGTTCAGACCAGTTGGCGAGAGCCGTAGCTGACTTAGAGTCACAGATTCCCTCGGTCAGAACTTGTAACGGGGCAGAGACCGTGACATACTGGAGCCCGGTACACAACAGGGCAGGCGCCCGGAGGGCGTCCACCGAAGGAGTCGGCCGAACCGGGAGTGAGCCCGGCCGGGGCAGGCAGAGCCCGAGACCACAGGATAAAACCACAGGTCAGAGCCCCAAAGGGCCGTAGTTTACGGAAATGAGGCCAGCCGGAGATCCGGATGCGGTACAAGGGCCGGCCCCGAAGAGCACCCCCACCGATGGCCGAGAGTTGTACCGGCCCCTCCCCACAGCCAGCCAAGAGCCACGGAGTGGCGTTACATCATTCCGTCACGATAGTGACGGCGCGCCGTGTGCCCCGGCGCTGGGCGTGGCGGAGCTCGGCGCGCTGCTGCTGCTCGGCGCGGCGCTCTGGCTGGC
>NZ_JBSGFD010000321.1:0-6219 GCF_053603215.1 Kitasatospora sp. NPDC004240
GGGCACATCGCGGCCCGCGCGGCCGCCCATCCGCCGGCCGGCCCCGGCCGCCCCCGGCGGGCGCCGGCCCACTCGGCCCACCTCGACCGGCCCAGCGGCCCGGGCTGGACCGCCGTCGGCGACGCCGTCGCGGCCTTCGACCCGGTCTCCTCGCAGGGCATCCTCACCGCCCTGCACACCGGGACGACCGGGGCGGTCGCCGTCCACGCCCACCTGGGCGGCGACCCGGGCGCGCTGGACGCCTACCGGGCCGGGGTGGCCGCGCTGCTGGCCGCCTACCGGCGCAACCACCACGCGGTGTACGCCGCCGAGGACCGCTGGGGCGAGCGGCCGTTCTGGCGACGGCGCCGCCTCCCCTCCCCACCCCCGCAGAGATCCCCACGGAAGGAACCGGCATGACCACCCGCCCGCTGCCCGCCCGCAGTTACGAGGCGCTGCTGCACCGCTCCTCGGGCGCGCCGGCACCGATCACCCTCGACCTCGGCGACGAGCGCTGGTGGAACATCACCACCCTGAACGCCTGAACCCGTACCTCCCTAACGACCGGACCGGCGGGCCGGGGCGGACATCGCCCCGGCCCGCCGGGCTTCGTGCGGCAGGACACCCGGCCACCGCCGACCCGTCAGGCGGCCGGCGCGTCCTCCTCGGGCGCGAGGAGCACGAAGTCGGCGCCACCGGAGGGGTCCACGCAGACCGCGAGACGGCCGACGCCCGCGACGTCCTCGGGGCCCATCTGGAGGCTGCCGCCGTTGGCGGTGACCGCCGCGGCGGAGGCGTCGCAGTCGGCCACCGCGAACACCGGGTGCCAGTACGGGCGGCCGTCGGTCAGCGTGAGCGCCTCCGGCGGGAGCTGCAGCAGGCCGCCGTGCATCCGCTCCTCGGGCTGCCCGGCGGGGGTGATGATGGTGTACGCGCCCGCTCCGCCCGGCAGCTCCATGTCCTCGTACTGCCAGCCGAACACGGCCGCGTAGAAGGTGCGGGCGGCCTCCGTGTCGGTGGTGTAGAGCTCGGTCCAGCAGAGGCCGCCGGGACGGTCGGCGACCTCGAAGCCCTTCATCCGGCCCGGCTGCCAGAGGGCGAACTCGCCGCCCTGGGGGTCGGTGCACTGGGCGAAGAGGCCCTCGCCCTCGGCGTCGGTCGGGGGGACCCGGACCGTGCCGCCCGCCTTCTCGACGGCGGCGGCACTGGCGGCGACATCCGGGGTCCGGAAGTAGATCATCCAGGCGGAGCGGGCGCCCTCCTCGGTCAGCGGGCCGATCCCGCCCACCATCCCGCCGTCCTGCCGCAGCAGCACGTAGCCGCCGGACTCGGGGGTGGGCCCTTCGAGGTCCCAGCCGAAGACGGCCCGGTAGTACCGGCCCGCGGCGGCGACGTCCGGCGCGCCGAGGTCGACCCAGCACGGGGAGCCGGTCACGAAGTCGGTGGTGATCATGGTGAGTCCTTCCCTGATGCCCCCACGGCGAACGCCCCCGGGGGCCAGCCTGGCACTGACCGGCGCGGCCCGCCCGGCGGCGCCGCGTCGGCACAGGTCAGCACTGCTCCACCCGGTCGGGGCGGCGGATCAGGCCGGCCGCTCCGGCTCGCCCGTCCCGGCATCGACGTCACCCGGCCCGCCGCCCGTCAGCCCGCCGGTGCCCAGCGCGACCGTGGCGCGCGGGCGCATCGGGCCGTCGCCGCGGCGGGAGAGCAGCACGAGTCCGCCGACCGTGGCCGTCCGGCGGCCCAGCCGGGCGGCGCACTCGGCGGCGAGGGCGCGCGGGTCCCCGGTGCGGCCCAGCGACAGGTGCGGGGTGAACTCCGGGAAGCGGCCGCGGCACCGCGGGAAGCGTTCCGCCAGCGCCTCGTACAGCTCGCGCCACGGCCGGGGGCCGGCTGCGGCGGGGTCGAGCCAGACGGTGGCGTACGAGCGGTGCCGGAAGAAGCGCACCCCGGCGAGGGTGACCGGGAAGGGCTCCCGTTCGGCGGCCGCCGCGGCCAGCAGCGGGGCCGCGGCGGCGAAGTCCTCCTCCGGGACGAAGCCGAAGAGCAGGTTGACGTGCGGCGGCCAGCGGCGGATCTGCGGGTCGTGCTCGACCCGGATGTCCTGGATGGCGGGCCACAGCTCGTCGGGCGGCAGCCACGCCACCGCGGTGCGGGGTGTGGGGGCGAGGTCGAGGGCTCCGGTGGCCGGGTACGCGTCCACCCGCCCATCGTCCCCCGCGCCCGGCTTCAGTACCCGCCGAACCCGCCGAAGCCGTGTCCGCCGGTGCAGCCGCCGGTGCCGGAGGTCCCGGTGCCGCCGACGCCCCGGCCGGCGGAGGAGCCGCCGTCGTACGTCCGGGCCGGCCGGGGTACGGGGCCGTGCGGCCCGTCCTCCCAGTCGCCGTGGGCGACCCGGGACCACCACTGCCGGAAGGTGAGGTCCACGTCGTGCTCACGGCACTCCTCCTCGACCGCCCGCCGGGCCTCCTCCGACCAGCGGAAGGTGACGGCCCCGCCGGGCCGGACGAGGTGGCCGAGGAGGAGGACCGAGAGGTCGAGGGCCTTCATCGGGCCGCCGTCCCACCCCTCGGCCGGACGCCGCGCGGCGTCCGCGCCGCCGGGAGGAACCCCGACGGCGCCGGCGGTGACGTCCGCGCGGTCGACCAGGACCGTTCGGCCGGACTCGACCCACCGGTAGCGCCAGAACGGGTGGGCGGCGACCGCGGCGACCACCGCGGCCACCCGCTCCTCCTCGCGCCGCCGGGCGGCCGCGGCCGCCTCCCGTTCCGCGGCCGCCTCCGCCGCGAGCTCGGCCTGCCGGCGCTCGATCTCCTGACGCACCGGCAGGTAGCCGACGAGCGCGGCCCGCACCTCGGCGGCGAAGGCGAGTTGGGCGTCGCGGGAGCGCAGCGCGCCTCGGCGCCGCAGGCCGGGCAGCCCGAGCGCCGGGCCCGGGGAGTGCCCGGACCGGCTGTCCGCGTAGAGGTCCACCCGGGACCGGCGTCCGCCGTGCGCCCGGTGGATCTCCTCCAGCGCGCGGGAGATCCGGTCGAGGCAGGCCCGCTCGCCGGCCGCCCAGCGGGAGCGTTCCTCGGCCGTGCAGCGGACGGGCTCGCCCCAGGTGTGCCCGATCCGGTGGACCTCCACCTGCGGCCAGGGCGGGGGCCTCAGCGGTACGAACCGTTGTCCGCAGAGCGTCTCGACGTCGAGCCGCACCGTCTCGCGTCGGATCCTGACCTGGCCGTCCGCCACCTCGTCCTCCCGCGCGTCGACGTGCCGCCGCCCGGCCGGACCGGGCTGCCACGGTCGCACACCCACCATAGCCGCGCGGACACGCTCCGCAGCAAGCCCCGTGCACGAGGTCATCGGCGCGCGGGTGCGGGTGTTCCGGAGGTCCGGGCTCAGGCCTCGGTGAGGTAGCGCTGGAGGGTGGGCGCGACCATGCGGATGATCTCCTCGGTGTCCACCGAGGCGACCGGCTCGATCCTGAGCACGTAGCGCAGCATGGCGATCCCGATCAGCTGGCCCGCGGCGAGCTGGGCGCGGAACTCGGGGTCGGGGACCTTCAGTTCGCCCGCCACCCGGAGCAGCACCCGCCGCTCGATCATGCCACGCAGGACGGCCGCGGCGGTGTCGTGGGTCAGCGCCGAGCGGACGACCGCGAGCAGCGGGGTGCGGGTCACCGGGTTCTCCCAGACGCCGAACATCGCCCGGGCCAGCCGCTCGCCGACGCCCTCGGCGTCACCGGCGACGGCGACCGGCACCGCCATGGCCGGTGCCAGGGACAGCTCCACGGCCGCGTCGAAGACCTGCTCCTTGGTGCCGAAGTAGTGGTGCACCAGGGCGGAGTCCACGCCGGCGGCCTTGGCGATGCCGCGGACCGAGGTCTTCTCGAAGCCGCGCTCGGCGAACTCGGCCCGCGCCGCCGTCAGGATCCGCTCACGGGTGCCGGGGCCGCTGTCCGCCTCGGCCCGCGAGGGCCGCCCGCGGCGCCTCGGGCGGTCGCCCGCCGCCGTGTCCGTCATCCCGTCGACCCCCGTCACGCGCGCCGTCCGTCCCGTCCGTTCCGTCCGGTGCGCCGCCGTGCTCGGGCGGGCCGCCGGAGTCCTCCCGGCCCGCCCGTCGGGCGTCCGGCCACGGCTTCAGGGTAGGTGACGGGGCCGGTTCGGGGGCGTCCGGTACGGCCGTCGGCAGGCCGGACGCGGGGGCCGGGCGAACCGGCCCGCCTGGCCGTGACGCGGCCGTTGACGGCCTCCCACCCCCGCCCTATATTCACACCGTGATGAATAAAACTGACGCGCCCGCCCCCCGCGTCGCCATCCGCGCCGACGGCCTCACCGTCGCCCGCGGCCCGCGCACGGTGCTCCAGGGCCTCGACTTCACCGTCCCCGCCGGCCGGATCACCGGACTGCTCGGCCCCAGCGGCTGCGGCAAGTCCACCCTCATCCGCGCGATCGTCGGCACCCAGGCCCGGGTCACCGGCACGCTGGAGGTCCTCGGCCACCCGGCCGGGCACGCCGCGCTGCGCCCCCGCGTCGGGTACGTCACCCAGGCGCCCTCGGTCTACGGCGACCTCACGGTCCGCCAGAACCTCGCCTACTTCGCCGCCGTCCTGCTGCCCGGCCGCGCCCGGCGCGAGGCCCGGGCCGCCACGGTCGCCGCCGCCCTGGAGGACGTCGACCTCCTCCGGTACGCCGACTCCCTCGCCGGGGAGCTCTCCGGCGGCCAGCGCGGCCGGGTCTCGCTGGCCGTCGCGCTGCTCGGCGCGCCCGACCTGCTGGTGCTCGACGAGCCCACCGTCGGCCTCGACCCCGTGCTCCGCCGCGACCTGTGGGAGCTCTTCCACGGCCTCGCCGCCGACCGCGGCACCACCATCCTGGTCTCCTCGCACGCCATGGACGAGGCCGAGCGCTGCGACCGGCTGCTGCTGATGCGCGACGGCCGGATCCTCGCCGAGGACAGCCCGGACGGGCTGCGCCTGGCGACCGGCGCCGACACCGTCGAGGCCGCCTTCCTGCACCTGGTCGAGCAGACCGGCGACCCGGCCGTCGCCGACCGGCCGGCCGCCCGGCCCGTCCGATGACCCCCGCCCGCCCGATGACCCCCGCCCGCCCGGGCGCCCGCACCCCGGGGCGCCCCTCCCGAGGAGCACCGCGCCGATGAACCTCCACCGCACCCTCTCCACCGCGGGGCGCGTGCTGCGCCAGCTGCGCCACGACCCGCGCACCGTCGCCCTGATGGTGGTGGTGCCCTGCGTGATGATCACCCTGCTGCGCTACATCTTCGACGGCCGGCCGCAGAGCTTCGACCGCACCGGCGCCGCGTTGCTGGGGATCTTCCCGCTGATCACGATGTTCCTGGTCACCTCCATCACCACGCTGCGCGAGCGCACCGACGGCACCCTGGAGCGGCTGCTCGCGATGCCGCTCGGCAAGGGCGACCTGATCGCCGGGTACGCCCTGGCCTTCGGCCTCGTCGCGGTGGTCCAGTCGACCGCCGCGACCGGCCTGTCGCTCTGGCTGCTGGGCCTGGACGTCACCGGCAGCGCCTGGCTGCTCCTGCTGGTGGCCCTGCTGGACGCGCTGCTGGGCGTGGCGCTCGGCCTGTTCGTCTCGGCCTTCGCCCGCACCGAGTTCCAGGCGGTGCAGTTCATGCCCGCGGTGCTGATGCCGCAGCTGCTGCTCTGCGGGCTGTTCGGCCCGCGGGAGTCGATGCAGCCCGTCCTGGAGGCGGTCTCGGACGTGCTGCCGATGAGCTACGCGGTGGACGCGATGGACGAGATCGTCCACCACGCCGAGCCGACCGGCGACTTCACCCGGGACGTCCTCGTGGTCGCCCTCACCGCCGTGGTGGTGCTCGCCCTCGGCGCGACCACGCTGCGCCGCCGCACCCCCTGAGCGACGGCCCCGGTCGGCGGGCGGG
This sequence comes from Kitasatospora sp. NPDC004240, assembly GCF_053603215.1. Taxonomy (NCBI): domain Bacteria; kingdom Bacillati; phylum Actinomycetota; class Actinomycetes; order Kitasatosporales; family Streptomycetaceae; genus Kitasatospora; species Kitasatospora sp. NPDC004240. Next base: position 5,884 of record NZ_JBSGFD010000321.1, read on the forward strand.
CTCGTCCGACGATTCGCGCCCGGCGGGAATCGTCAGACAAGCCCCAGTTCGGCGAGCCGGCGGCCCGCCGCGGCGTGGTCGGGGCGGCGCCAGCGGCGGGCGGCGAGGCGGCCGCGCAGGCCCCGCAGTTCGTGGCCGACGATGGCGGGGACGTCCGCCGGGGCCTCGGCGAGAGCGGGGGCGAGCAGCTCGACGGCCGTCTGCGGGTCGTCCGCGCACAGGTGGCAGTCGGCCACCCGGACGGTGAACAGCAGCCGGGTGGCGGGGAGTTGCTCCGGTCCGAGCAGCCGCAGCGCACCCTCGGCGGCGTCCACGGCCCGCCGGGCGAGGTGGGCG
>NZ_JBSGFD010000322.1:0-6199 GCF_053603215.1 Kitasatospora sp. NPDC004240
GCGGTGGTGGCCGGGCGGGGGCGGGTGCGCCCGGTGGGGGCCGGTGCGGCCCCCGGGGAGGGGCCCGGTGCGGCCCCCGGGGTGGGGCGGGTACGGCCCCGGGTGGGGCCGGGATGCCCCGGGTGGGACTAGGACAGGGGCTCGGGGCGGCCGGGCTGCTCGCCGCCGCGCTCCTTGATGTACGTCTCGGTCGGCACCATCACCTTGCGGCGGAAGATGCAGACGACCGTGCCGTCCTGCTTGTAGCCCTTGGTCTCGACGTAGACGATGCCGCGGTCGTCCTTGGACTTGGACGGCCACTTGTCGAGCACGGTGGTCTCGCCGTAGATGGTGTCGCCGTGGAAGGTCGGCGCGATGTGGCGCAGCGACTCGATCTCCAGGTTGGCGATCGCCTTGCCGGAGACGTCCGGGACGGACATACCGAGCAGCAGCGAGTAGATGTAGTTGCCCACGACGACGTTCTTGCCGAAGTCGGTCGTCTTCTCCGCGTAGTTGGTGTCCATGTGGAGCGGGTGGTGGTTCATGGTGAGCAGGCAGAAGAGGTGGTCGTCGTACTCGGTGACCGTCTTGCCGGGCCAGTGCTTGTAGACCGCGCCGACCTCGAACTCTTCGTAGGTGCGTCCGAACTGCATCTCAGGGGTCCTTAGGGGCTCAGGCCTGCGGGGGCTCGAACTTGGAGGTGCGCTGCATACCGGCGGCGCGGCCCTTGCCGGAGATGACCAGCGCCATCTTGCGGCTGGCCTCGTCGATCATCTCGTCGCCGAGCATCGCGGAGCCCTTGAAGCCGCCGGCCTCGGAGGTGCACCAGTCGTAGGCGTCGAGGATCAGCTCGGCGTGGTCGTAGTCCTCCTGCGAGGGCGAGAAGATCTCGTTCGCGGCGGCGACCTGGTCCGGGTGGAGCACCCACTTGCCGTCGAAGCCGAGGGCGGCGGCGCGGCCGGCCACCTCGCGGTAGCCCTCCTGGTTGCGGATCTGCAGGTAGGGGCCGTCGATCGCCTGGAGGTCGTTGGCGCGGGCGGCCATCAGGATGCGCATCAGGATGTAGTGGTAGGCGTCGGCCGGGTAACCGGGGGGCTGCTCGCCGACCACCAGGGTCTTCATGTTGATCGAGGCCATGAAGTCGGCCGGGCCGAAGATGACGGTCTCCAGGCGCGGCGAGGCGGTGGCGATCGCGTCGACGTTGATCAGGCCCTTGGCGTTCTCGATCTGCGCCTCGATGCCGATCTTGCCGACCTCGAAGCCCATGGTCTTCTCGATCTGGGTGAGCAGCAGGTCGAGCGCCTTGACCTGCTCGGCGTCCTGGACCTTGGGCAGCATGATGCAGTCGAGGTTCGGGCCGGCGCCCTCGACGACGGTGATCACGTCGCGGTAGGTCCAGTGGGTGGTCCAGTCGTTGACCCGGACCACCTTGGTCTTCTTGCCCCAGTCGCCGTTGTTCAGCGCGTCGACGATGTTGTGACGGGCGCTCTCCTTGACCAGCGGGGCGCAGGCGTCCTCCAGGTCGAGGAAGACCTGGTCGGCCGGGAGGCCCTGGGCCTTCTCCAGGAAGCGCGGGTTGCTGCCCGGTACGGCGAGGCAGGAGCGGCGGGGGCGCAGGCGGTTCACGGTAGCCATGAGGGTGGTTCAGTTCCTTCCAGTGGTCAGCTGGTGGTCGCGGGTGCGGGCGTCCAGGGCTGGAGCCTGTTGGCCAGCCGGATCTCGTCCACGATCCGGCCGATGATGGTCGTGATGCCGAAGTCCTTCGGGGTGAACACGGCGGCGACGCCGGCGGCCTTGAGGGCCTCGCCGTCCGCTGCCGGGATGATGCCACCCACGATCACCGGGACATCCTCCACCCCTGCGCGGCGCAGCCGCTGCAGGACGTCGGGCACCAGCTCGGGGTGCGCCCCGGAGAGGATCGACAGGCCCACGCAGTGGACGTCCTCCGCGACGGCCGCGGAGACGATCTGCTCGGGGGTGAGCCGGATGCCCTGGTAGACCACCTCGAAGCCGGCGTCGCGGGCGCGCACGGCGATCTGCTCGGCCCCGTTGGAGTGGCCGTCCAGACCGGGCTTGCCGACCAGCAGGCGGAGCTTGCCGGTGCCCAGCTCGGCGGCGGTCGCGGCGACCGCCTCGCGGACGGCGGCCAGCTCCCCGCCGGGCTCGGCGGTGACCGCGACCGGGGCGCCGCCGACGCCGGTGGGGGCGCGGTACTCGCCGAAGACCTCGCGCAGGGCGAAGGCCCACTCCCCGGTGGTGACCCCGGCACGGGCGCAGGCGAGCGTGGCGGGCATCAGGTTGGTCCCGGTGCCGGCGACGGTCTTGAGCTCGGCGAGGGCCAGCTGGGCGGCCGTCTCGTCGCGCTCCCCGCGCCACTTCTCCAGGGCGGTCAGCACGGACCGCTCGGAGGCCGGGTCGACGACCATGATCGCGGTGTCGAGGTCGGCCGTCAGCGGGCTCTCCTCGGTGGTGTCGAAGCAGTTGACCCCGACGATCTTGTCCTCGCCGGACTCGATGCGGGCCCGGCGGGCCGCGTGCGAGGAGACCAGGTTGGCCTTGAGGTAGCCGGACTCGACGGCCGGGATGACCCCGCCCATCTCCAGCACCTTGGCGATCTCGGCCTCGGCGCCGGCCAGCAGCTCGGCGGTCTTGGCCTCGACGACCTCGGAGCCGTTGAAGATGTCCCCGTACTCCAGCAGGTCGGACTCGTAGGCGAGCACCTGCTGGATGCGCAGCGACCACTGCTGGTCCCACGGGCGGGGCAGGCCGAGCGCCTCGTTCCACGCGGGGAGCTGGACGGCCCGGGCGCGGGCGTCCTTGGAGAGCGTGACGGCGAGCATCTCCAGCACGATCCGCTGGACGTTGTTCTCCGGCTGGGCCTCGGTCAGGCCCAGCGAGTTGACCTGGACCCCGTAGCGGAAGCGGCGCTGCTTGGGGTCCTGGATGCCGTAGCGCTCCAGGGTGACCTTCTCCCAGAGCTGGGCGAAGGCGCGCATCTTGCACATCTCCTCGACGAAGCGCACGCCGGCGTTCACGAAGAAGGAGATCCGGGCGACCACCTCGCCCATCCGCTCGGCCGGCACCTGGCCGGAGTCGCGGACGGCGTCCAGCACCTCGATCGCCGTGCACATCGCGTAGGCGATCTCCTGGACAGGGGTGGCCCCGGCCTCCTGGAGGTGGTAGCTGCAGATGTTGATCGGGTTCCACTTGGGGATGTTGCCGACCGTGTAGGCGATCATGTCGGTGATCAGCCGGATCGACGGGCCGGGCGGGAAGACGTGCGTCCCGCGCGACAGGTACTCCTTGACGATGTCGTTCTGGGTGGTGCCGGTGAGCCTGGCGATGTCGGCGCCCTGCTCCTCGGCGACCACCTGGTAGAGCGCCAGCAGCCACATCGCGGTGGCGTTGATCGTCATGGAGGTGTTGGTCTGTTCGAGCGGGATGCCGTCGAACAGGGTGCGCATGTCCCCGACGTGGCCCACCGGGACGCCGACCCGGCCGACCTCGCCGCGGGCGAGGACGTGGTCGGAGTCGTAGCCGGTCTGGGTGGGCAGGTCGAACGCGACGGAGAGGCCGGTCTGGCCCTTCGCGAGGTTCCGCCGGTAGAGCGCGTTGGAGTCGCTCGCGGTGGAGTGCCCGGCGTAGGTGCGCATCAGCCAGGGACGGTCGCGCTTCTGAGTGCTCATCAGATGTCCCGGAATCGGTTGATGGCCGGCAGGTGCTTCTCGCGCAGCTCGGCGTCGCGCACGCCCAGGCCCTCGGAGGGGGCGAGGCAGAGCACGCCGACCTTGCCCTGGTGCTTGTTCTGGTGGACGTCGAGGGAGGCCTGGCCGGTCTGCTCCAGCGAGTAGACCTTGGACAGGGTCGGGTGGATCTTGCCCTTGGCGATCAGGCGGTTGGCCTCGAACGCCTCGCGGTAGTTGGCGAAGTGCGAGCCGACGATGCGCTTGAGCGACATCCACAGGTAGCGGTTGTCGTACTGGTGCATGTAGCCGGAGGTGGAGGCGCAGGTGACGATCGTGCCGCCCTTGCGGGTGACGTACACCGAGGCGCCGAAGGTCTCGCGGCCCGGGTGCTCGAAGACGATGTCGACGTCCTCGCCGCCGGTGAACTCGCGGATCCGCTTGCCCAGGCGCTTCCACTCGCGCGGGTCCTGGGTGTGCTCGTCCTTCCAGAACTTGTAGCCCTCGGCCGAGCGGTCGATGATCGCCTCGGCGCCCATGGCGCGGCAGATCTCGGCCTTGGACTCGTTGGAGACCACACAGATCGGGTTGGCGCCGCCGGCCAGCGCGTACTGGGTGGCGTAGGAGCCGAGGCCGCCGCTGGCGCCCCAGATCAGCACGTTGTCGCCCTGCTTCATACCGGCGCCGTTGCGGGAGACCAGCTGGCGGTAGGCGGTGGAGTTGACCAGGCCCGGGGAGGCGGCCTCCTCCCAGGTGAGGTGCTTCGGCTTGGGCAGCAGCTGGTTGGACTTCACCAGGGCCAGCTGGGCCAGGCCGCCGAAGTTGGTCTCGAAGCCCCAGATGCGCTGCTCCGGGTCCATCATCGTGTCGTTGTGGCCGTCCGGGGACTCCAGCTCGACCGACAGGCAGTGCGCGACGACCTCGTCACCGGGCTTCCAGGCGTTGACACCGGCGCCGGTGCGCAGCACCACGCCCGCGAGGTCGGAGCCGAGCACGTGGTACGGCAGGTCGTGGCGCTTGGTGAGCGGGGAGAGCCGGCCGTACCGCTCCAGGAAGCCGAAGGTGGAGACCGGCTCGAAGATCGAGCTCCACACGGTGTTGTAGTTCACGGCGCTGGCCATGACCGCGACCAGGGCCTCGCCCGGGCCGAGCTCGGGCAGGGCGACCTCGTCCAGGTGAAGGGACTTGCGAGGGTCCTTGTCGCGGCTGTCGAGGCCCGCGAACATCTGCTCCTCGTCCTTGTGGAGCGTCACCGCTCGGTAGGACTCCGGCAGCTTCAGCGCGGCGAAGTCCGCCGAGGTGCTGTCGGAGCTGAGGATCGCGTCGAGGATTTCCTTCATGGCTGCCTCCGAAGGCGTACCTGTGTGAGGGCACAGGGCGTCTGGGGGAGCCGGGAGCGGACACCGGCTTCGCTGAATAGGTGGTGGGTGGGTACTGCTGGCGTGGAGCTGCGTGGGCTCGCCCCCGGGGTGTGGGGGCACCGGACGACGGCGCACCGAGGTGGGGAGCCGCGGCGCCGTTGGACCGGCGAGTAACAAGGTAATGGCACCCTGTGCCACTCGTAAAGACACCGGGTGTCATCAATTCGAGCGATTCAAATCCACGTTCGAGTTGACGCGAACGGGCACGGAAAGGGCCCGTACCGACATTTCGGTACGGGCCCTCAAATCCCTTGTGAGCTGCGGAAACGCGCCGTCTCAGCCCTGCTGGACGTTGATCAGCGCGGCCTTGATGCTGTCCACCACGACGTCCAGCGGAGCGTCGGTGCGGGCGACTGTGATGAGAACCTCACCCCCGGGACTGGCACTCAGTGCGCTCGCGGCGGCCGCCTCGAACGACGTCGCAGTGGCACCGGGTGCCACCAGGGACCCCCTCCGCCTCGCACCGGGCGCGGCGGAGGCCCAGAACGTGCCCCGGATGACCTCGAAGGAGTGATCCAGCTGCGCCTCGACATCACCCCGCCCGCCCGCCCGCAGCCAGCGCCGCAGCACGTGGTTGTGCGCCGCCACGACCGCGGCCGCCGACACCTCGGCGAGCATCGAGTCGTCCTCGCCGCCGCGCTGCCAGCCCGGCGGGATCTCCTCCGCCGCGTCGAAGCGGCCCAGCAGGTACCGCGTGAACAGCCGCTCGTAGCGGGCCACCACCGCGATCTCGCGCTCGCGCAGCGCCGGCACCTGGCGGATCAGCTGGTAGCGCGCCACCGAGACCGCGGGGGTGGAGGCGTACATCCGCAGCACCTCCTTGATGCCGCGGCACACCACGTCCAGCGGGTGCTCCTCGGGCTCGGCGCTGGCCAGCAGGTCGGCGACCCGGATGAGCGTGTCGTCGTGGTCCGGGAAGATCGCCTCCTCCTTCGACCGGAAGTACCGGAAGAAGGTCCGCCGGGCCACCCCGGCGGCCGCGGCGATCTGGTCGACCGTGGTCTCCTCGTAGCCCTGCGAGGCGAACAGCTCCATCGCCGCCGTCGCCAGGTCCTGGCGCATCTGCTGGCGCTGGGCGGCCGCCCGGCGGCCGCCGGGGCCGCCCGCGTCGTGGCC
>NZ_JBSGFD010000323.1:0-6118 GCF_053603215.1 Kitasatospora sp. NPDC004240
CCCGGCCTGGACGCGGCCGGTGTCGTCGACGCCGTCGGCGAGGGCGCCGGCGCGGCCGTGGGCGACGAGGTCCTCGGCGCCACCGTCGGCGGCGGCTACGCCGAGTACGCCCTGCTGGAGCGACCGACGGCCAAGCCCGGGGCCCTGTCGTGGGAGGCCGCCGCCTCACTCGTCACGGTCGGCCGGACCGCGCACCGCGTCCTCGGGCAGCTGGGGGTGCGGGCGGGACAGACCCTGCTCGTCCAGGGCGCGGCCGGCAGCGTCGGCGTCCTCGCGGTGCAGCTGGCCGCCGCCCGCGGCATCACCGTCATCGGCACCGTCGCCGAGCGCGACCTGGAGCGCGTCACCGGGCTCGGCGCCACCGCCGTCCGCTACGGCGACGGCTGGGCGGAGCGGGTGACGGCCGCAGCCCCGGGCGGTGTGAACTTCGTGTTCGACGCCTCCGGCGCCGGTGTGCTCGCCGACTCCGTCGCCCTGACCGGCGATGCGGGGAAGGTCATCACCATCGCCGACATGTCCGCCGCGCAGCACGGCGTCCGCTTCAGCGCCGGCACCGGCGAACAGGGCGAGGACGCGCTGCCGGACCTGGTGCGCCTGGCGGCCGACGGACGGCTCACCGTGCCCGTCTGGCGCACCTACCCGCTGGCGGAGGCGGCACAGGCCCACGCCGACCTGGAGGCCCACCGCAACCGGGGCAAGGCCGTCCTGCTGCCCTGACCCCCCCCGGCTCATACCGCCGCCTCGCAGCCGTCGGAAAGGGCGAGGCAGCCCCCGGGGCCGCACCCGGCACCACCGGACGGGTATCGGCGGATAGCGGCCAGCGTGCGAGCAGGGAGATCACGTTCCCCCGCTCGGGCCGGGAGCCCGGTTACCCATACAGGCCGCGTACGGGCCGACCTGCGCACATCCGTAAGACTCCCCGGTGGATCCGCTTCATCGCGCCCTCAAGGGCGCAGCCGGCGCCGCTGTCGTCAGCGCCACCATCTGGTGGTTCCAGCGCTGAGGCCGATCCCGTGGTCTCCCCGGCCCCGCAAGCCCGGGGAGACCACGGGCCGGTGGGACTGGCCCGTCCGACCGGGCGTCCTCGGCCGGCGCCCGATCGTCGAACCGGGCGCCGGCCCGGCACCCCACATGAGGGCGACCGCCGGCTGCACCCTGCGGCGCACCGTTTGGCCCGCCGCCGAGCGGCCGAACCAGCTGTGGCTGGCCAATCTGACCTATGTCCGGACCTGGTCGGGCCGGGTCTACGTGGCGTTCGTCCTGGACGCGTACTCGCGTCGGATCGTGGGCTGGCAGGCCGCCACCCACATGCGCACGGACCTGCCGCTGGACGCGCTGGAGATGGCGCTGTGGCGGCAGAAGATCAAGAAGGGCGCCGGCCTCATTCATCACAGCGACCGCGGGTCGCAAGGCGTGTCCATTCGCTACACGGAGCGATTGGTCGAGGTCGGCGCCTCGGCGTCCGTGGGTTCCGTCGCCGATTCGTACGACAACGCGATGGCCGAAGCCCTGAACGGCACGTTCAAGGCCGAACTGATCGAACATCAGGGGCCGTGGCGGGACTTCGACGAGGTCGAGCGGGCCGTCTTCCAGTGGGTCGCGTGGTACAACGGTGAACGACTCCATTCCGCCCTCGGCTACATCCCGCCCGACGAATACGAGCAGACGTACTGGACGAGCCTGGAGGAAGTCCCGCAGACCGCTTGATCACACGATCGCGGACTCCACGAAACTCGGGGCAGCTCACCTCTGGGCCTCTGGGCCATACGATCACCCGGTGACCAGCCCATCCGCGGATCCCGCGCTGTCCGTCTCCGAACTCGTGCTGTGTGGTGGCATCCCCGCAGGCTTCGGCGTGCCGCTGTTCGCATCGGCCGCGGCGCGGGCCGTCTTCGCCCGGCCCCACGGAATCGGCCAGCGCTGGCGAGCGACACCGGCCGCCCTGCGGACGGCCGCCGAGCTCCGGGCAGCAGGAAGACGCCCCGCCAACACGCTGGCGCCGGATGCCTTCCAGTTCGCCGCCCCTGCCTGGGTCGAGGTCACCGAGAGACGCGATCGGCGGGAATCCGTCCAGGTCACTCCCGTGGAACTGCTGTACAACGTAGACGAGGCAAAGGAGTTGGATGCCGAGCCGAGTGCCACTCGCCTGGATGCGGACCGGCGCCAAGCGTCCCAGTGGGCGGCCGAGGTCCTGGCCGACCCGGACGCTGTGATCATGGCAGTTTCCTCGGTCGGCGAACCTCCACGCCGAACAGACGATCCGGCCGTGGCACTCATGTCGTGCGAGTTCACCGTCGCCGACACATCGGGTTCCCTGCTCTGGCACCAACTGGTCAACCCGGGCTGGAACGAGCTGTCCCAGAGCGACCTCGCTCCGTGGGGGCTGTCCGCCGACCAGGTCTCCAGCGCTCTCCGGTTTGAGGAAGTCTCACCGGCCCTCACCGAGCTGATCGGAGGCAAACGCGTCGTCCTGTTCGACCGAAGCCGCGCATATGCCTCCCTCTTCGGAAGCTTCGAATACGCGCTCATCGGAGACAGAGTTCCTGACGGAGACATCCTCCCTCACCATCCGGAGGTCCTTGCGGAGCTCAGCCAGTCACGATGGGAGTGCGTGCAGCTGCACGCCGCTGCGTTCTTCGGGGAGTGGGAAGCGGCCACCAACGCGTACGCCCTGCCCGCCGATCCGGCGGCGGGCCAGCCCGGGCCCGGCCGCTGCACTGCGGTCGCCGACCTCCTGCGCACCATGGCCGCGCCCACCCGCTACCGGGACCTCGACCAGGCCGCACGCGAGACCACTGCGGCTGGCCGATCGCACCGCCCCCGGCCACTCACCGGAACACAGCTGTCGCGCAGCGCCGCCGCCCGCCAGGCCGTCCTCGAACGCAGCCTCGGAGCCTGCGAGAACCCCACCTGTCCCAACCCCCGCTTCACCTCCGACCGCTCCGTCAACGGCGACTACCTCCTCGAAGTCGATCACGTCGACGACCACGCGCACGGCGGCTCCGACATACCCGAGGCGATGATCGCCCTGTGCCCGAACTGCCACGCCATCAAAACGCGCGGAGCCACGGGCGAGCAGCTGCGCGAGGCCTTCCGCAAGGCCGCACTGGACAGGCACCGCCAGTTTCTCGGGCAGGCCTGAGACGTCCCCTAACGGCGAGGCTGGTGCGCCCCTGGGTGGCAGCGGTGCTTCCGCCTCGCCGAGCCCGCCAACGCCTGGTTGGTTGGGCTCGCCACCGCGCCCTGCTCGCCAACGCCTGGCGGGCGCGTGGGAACCGGGACCGGGGTCCTGCTTGCGGACGACGCGGATGGTGCACCCTGCCATGCCCAACCATGGGCTGAGGCCAGCGTCGCACGGCACCCTACCCGAGCCCTCGGACGACGGCCCTCCGGCGGAAGGCAGGCTTTCCAATCTCGGACTGTGAGCGGCGGTGCGTGCCGCCTGGCTGCGCCCGCGCGCCCTTGACGGGCCGTCAGTCCTGCGGAACGGTGACGTGCAAGTGACCGCAACCGGCTTGGTTCTGGAGGGTGTCGTGGGGCTAGATTTCGTGGGGATCGACCCGGAGACGGGGAAGGAGGGGTCGCCGACGGTGTGGCTCGACCGCGCGAACCGCAGGCTCGTGTTCCAGGGCGTGAAGGCCGAGGAGGACCTGGAGGCCGAGGTCGGTGAGCGGAGCTGGGCGCCGGGCCACGAGGCCGGCATCCCGGGCCACGAGGCCGTGGTGTGGATTCCCACCCGGATGATCCCGATCCTGCGAAAGGCATGCGATGACGCAGAGCGCGATGGGCTTCTCTGACCTGCTTGCCGCTGCCCAGTACTCGGCGGTCCACCTGGAGCTGCGCGACAGCTACGGCGTCCCCGACGAGGCCGACGCCGTCGAGCGGTTCCGGCTGACCGGCGAGTCCGACCTCGACCCGGAGTCGGAGTACTGGCAGGACTGGACGGCCATGGTGCGCGAGGCGACCGCGCGGGGTGTGGTCATCCGCCGGGCCCGGATCGTGTCCGAGCCGGTCACCCTCTACACGCGCTACCTGCACGCCATGACCCCGGTCAACATCATGGCCGGCGAGCAGGTCCGCTGGCTGCCGCGCCGCAACGCCTGCGACCTTGCGCTGCCTGGTAACGACTTCTGGCTGTTCGACGACCGGGGTGCGCGGTTCAACCACTTCACCGGGGACGGCGACTGGGCCGACCCGCGTACCTGCTACACCGAGGACCCCGCCGTGGCGAAGCTCTGCGCCACCGCGTTCGAAGCGGTCTGGGAGCGGGCCGTCCCGCACGAGCAGTACACCGTCTGAGCCCGCCCGCACCGAGCAGACAGCCCATGCCCGCCTCACCCTCCTCCAGCGCCCAGGCCGCCCGCGCAGCGCTCGCCACCCGGCTGCGCGAGCTGATGCTGGACGTCGGCATCGACGGCAAGAAGCTGTCCGCCCGGTGCGGCTGGCACCCCTCCAAGACCTCCCGGATCCTCAGCGGGAAGTCGGCGCCGTCCGAGACCGACCTGCGCGCCTGGTGCACCGCGTGCGCCGCCGACGACCAGGCCGGCGACCTGATCGCGTCGCTGCGCGCGGTGGAGCTGATGTATCTGGAGTGGCGCCGTGTGCACCGCACCGGCATGCGCCAAGTCCAGGAGGAATCGCTGACCCTGCACCAACGGACCACGGTCTGCCGGGCCTACGTCTCCAACGTCGTCCCCGGCTTCCTCCAGACCGCCGCCTACGCCACCGCCCTGATGCACTCGATCACCGAGTTCCAGGGCACCCCCGACGACGTCGCCGACGCGGTTGCCGCCCGCCTCGAGCGCGGCCGGCTGCTGCACGACGGCCGCCACCGGTTCGTCATCCTCATCGAGGAGACGGTGCTGCGCTACCGGATCGGCGACGCGGAGACGATGGCCGGCCAGCTCGGCCACCTCCTGGCGGTGATGCCGCTGCCGACGGTCTCGCTCGGGATCATCCCCTTCACCGTGCGCCGCACCATGTGGCCGCTGGAGGCGTTCTATCTCTTCGACAACGACCAAGGCTGCGTGGAGACGCTGACCGCCGAGGTCACCGTGACCCAGCCCCGCGAACTCGCCGACTACCACCGAGCCTTCGCCGAGCTGGCCAAGCTGGCCGTCCACGGCGCGGCAGCCCGAACGCTCATTACCACCGCGATCGACACCCTCGGGTGAGTCACCGCAATCACCCGCAATCGCGTTGAACGCAGCCGCGGTCACTCCCTACCGTCGAACCGTCGCCCGCCGTGACGGACCGGACACCCGGCCCCGGCGGGCGAGCCGGGACTGCTGCGCGGGCCCGCCCCCGTCGGGTCCGCGCAGCCGTCACCGCCGACGAGAGAGCGGAGCGCCACCGTGGCCACGCGCCCCATACCCCGCCCACCGGCTACGGCCACACTCGGGCGGCGCCGGCGGGTGCGAGGTGCATGGTGACCGCCGCCGTCGAGAGCCCGCCACGCCCCCGGCCGCCAGTTCGGTGAAGGCGTCGCGGCCCTACGCGCCGCGGTCCGCTTCGGCGGCCCGGCGCCTGGTGCGCACCGCGCTGCCCGCCTGGGGGCTGGAGGATCTGGTCGAGGCGGGGGAGTTGATCGTCAGCGAGCTGGTCGGCAACGCGGTTCGGACCGGCTGCCGACGGATGACGGTCACCGTCGAGCGGGTCACGGAGCGGTGTGTGCGGATCAGCGTCCGGGACGGCTCCCGCGCCCTGCCCTGCCTGATCGAGGCGGGCTCGTCGGCCGAGTCGGGCCGGGGACTTGCCCTGGTCCACCGCCTGACCGGCGGGCACTGGGGCGCGTCCTTGGAGTCGCTCGGCAAGACCGTCCACGCGGACCTGCGGGTCCGCGTCCCCGGCCCTGGGTAGCGAACGCAGGCCGGCCCTCTACTCCTCCCGGCCCCCGGGAGGGCACCATCACAGCGACGACAAGGGAGGTCGGCATGGACCACGACGGAGGTCACGGCGGCGGAGGCTCGGGCGGCGGTGGCGGCGAGGGGGACGGGCACCCGGGCACCCCGTGGACGCCGCCGTCGGACCCGCCGAACCCCGACGGCAGCACGCCGCCCGGTGACGGAGGCCACCGCAAGTGACCAGCACCGCGCAGAAGGAGGGCCGCCCCGCACCG
>NZ_JBSGFD010000324.1:0-6051 GCF_053603215.1 Kitasatospora sp. NPDC004240
CGCGGCCGCCGCCTCCCCGTCGGGGCCCGGCCCCTCGACTTCTGTGGAGCTACGGGGAATTGAACCCCGGACCTCTTGCATGCCATGCAAGCGCTCTACCAACTGAGCTACAGCCCCTTGACCTGCGTCGTCACCGGAGGTTTCCTTCGGTTTCCCTCGGCGACATCGACTACTTTACACGGTCGAAGGGGTGCTCCACGAATCAGTTCCCGCAGGCCACCCGCAGGCCACCCGCAGGCCATCCACCAGCCGCTCAGCCGGCCGGCCGCGGGCAGTCCGCCCGCCGCCGCTCAGCCCGCTGCCCGCTCAGCCCGCCGCCACTCAGCCCGCCCCGCCGCCCGCCCGCCGGGTCCGGGCCGCGAAGAGGCTGGAGAGCGCCATGCAGACGGCGATGGCCACGGTCGCGACCTGGAACGCGTGCCCCGAGTCGGCGGCGGACGCCGGGAGGCTCACCTCGCCGAGGAAGACCGTGCCGAGCAGGGCGACCCCGACCACCTGGCCGAGCTGGACGACCGTCACCATCACCCCGCTGGCGTCCGCCGCGTCGGCGGGGGCGACCTGACCCAGCGCCCGGACGAACAGCGGCGCGTACGCGCAGCCGGCCGCCAGGCCGAGCACGGCCATCAGCACCAGCGGCCCGGCGCCGATCTCCGCGCCGTCCCCGAGCAGGGCGCCCAGCAGCAGGTACCCGGGCGCCAGGAGGGCGGTGCCGAGCACCGGCAGCGAGCCGTGCAGCCGGGCGGGCAGCCGCTGCCAGTGCAGGCTGGAGACACCGAAGCCGAGCGCGATCGGGGCGGAGTACAGCCCGGCCCGCAGCGCGCTGGAGCCCAGTCCGGCCTGCTGGTGCAGGGCGAAGGAGAACATCAGGCCGGCGAAGCCCGCCATGATCATGAATATCGCGCCGGCGGACGGCCGCAGCCCGGGGGCGCCGAGCACCCGTCCGGAGATCAGCGGCTGCCCGCCGCGCCGGGCGATCCCCCGCTCGACCACCGCGAACAGCGCGAACAGCGCCGCGCTGCCGGCCAGCATCGCCCAGCCCCAGGCCGGCCAGCCCAGCTCGTGGCCGAGCACCAGCGGCACCACCAGCAGTCCGAGCGCCGTGACCAGCACGACCAGCCCGGGCAGGTCGAAGCCCCGGTCGCGGTCCCCGGGCACCGTCGGCAGCAACCGCGCGCCGGCCGCCAGCAGGGCCAGCCCGATCGGCAGGTTGACCAGGAACACCGGCCGCCAGCCCGCCCCGAACAGATCGGCGCTGACCAGCACCCCGCCGAGCACCTGGCCGACCGCGAGCCCGCCCGCCAGCACCGCCGAGTACAGGCCGAGCGCCCGCACCCGCGCCGCGCCGGTGAAGGTCCGCTGCACCAGGCTCATCACCTGGGGCACCATCAGCGCCGAACCGGCCCCCTGGAGCACCCGGAACCCGATCAGCCAGCCGGTGGCCGGGGCGAGGCCGCAGGCCAGCGAGGCCGCGGTGAAGACGGCCAGGCCCAGCTGGAAGAGCCGGCTGAAGCCGAACCGGGCCCCCAGCCGGGCACCGGTGATCAGGAGCACCGCGTACGCGATGGTGTAGCCGGCGATCACCAGCTGGAGCGCGGCACCGGAGGCGCCCAGGTCGGTGCGGATGCTGGGGACGGCGACGTTGACGATGGAGGTGTCCAGCACGGCCATGAACTGGCCGCAGAGGACGAGGGCGAGGATCAGGCCCGGCCGGGCGGCCCGGGCCGGGGGTGGGGTGACCGCAGGCGGTCGGATCTGAAGGTCCGTCATGCCCCCAGCCTCCACCCGCCCGGATACCAGTGGTTAGAGCCTGCCGATCCTGGTACCAGCAGCACCTGTTTCCGCCCCCGAAGGTCCGGCACGATGAGGTCATGACCGTCCTGGACGAAACAGCCGTGGCCGCCCCGGCACCCGTCAGCACGGAGGCGGGCCGCCAGGAGCGCCGCCGCACCGAGCTCGCCCGCTTCCTCAAGGCCTGCCGGGCCCGGGTCACCCCGCAGGATGTCGGGCTGCCGCCCGGCCCGCGCCGCCGTACGCCCGGCCTGCGCCGGGAGGAGGTCGCGCAGCTCGCCGGGGTCGGGGTGACCTGGTACACGTGGCTGGAGCAGGGGCGGCCGATCAACGCCAGCGGGCAGGTGCTGGCCGCGGTGGCCCGCGCGCTGCGGCTGGACGGGACCGAACGCGACCACCTCTTCCGGCTGGCCGGGGTCGCCACCCGGGCGCACGCGGAGCCGCCGACCTCGATCCTCGACCCGTCCACCCAGGTCATCCTGGACGCGCTCGCCCCGCTGCCGGCCGCGGTCTCCAACACCCGCTTCGACGTGCTGCAGCGCAACCGCCCGTACGACGCGCTGTTCGGCCCGACCCGGTCGACCACCCCGGACGGCCGGTTCAACAGCCTCTGGTGCACGGTCTCCACGCCGACCTGCTGCAACCCGTTCCTCAACCGGGAGGAGGCGATGCCGCGGATGGTGGCGGTGCTGCGCTCCGCGTACGGCCGGCACGTCGGCGAGCCCGCCTGGGAGAGCCACATCCGCGCGCTCTCGGAGCGCAGCGCGGAGTTCCGCGAGCTGTGGGCGCGGCAGGAGGTGGCGCCGCCGGAGACCTCGCTGCGGGTGTTCCAGCACCCGGTGGTGGGGGTGCTGCGGCTCAACGCGGCGTACCTGACGATGCTCGGGGTGCCCGAGACGTACCTGGTCGTCTACACCCCTCAGGGCCCGCAGGACCGCGAGCGGGTCGAGCGGCTGGCCGCGCTGCCGGCCGGGAGCGGGGGCCGGGGCTGCCACACCTGCTGACGGCGGCCGCGGGCCGCAGAGCGCAGGACCGGGACGGGAAGGGACGCCGGAACGCCGAGAGGGCCGCCACCCGGTGGGTGACGGCCCTCTCGTCCGCTGTGGAGCTACGGGGAATTGAACCCCGGACCTCTTGCATGCCATGCAAGCGCTCTACCAACTGAGCTACAGCCCCGCGACACGCGCGGCCCCTGAGGACCACTGGTGCGGAGTGGAGCTACGGGGAATTGAACCCCGGACCTCTTGCATGCCATGCAAGCGCTCTACCAACTGAGCTACAGCCCCGCACTCACCGGATCTCCCGCTTCCCTTCCGGGCCGCGTTCCCTCCGTGCGAACGAGGAAGACTCTAACCGGTCAGGCCCGGAACTGCGAAATCCGCCCCCGCCGGCCACCCCGCGACCCGTCCGGCGGGCCTCCCCGGCGGCCGGCCCGCGGCGCGCCGGAGGCCCGCCCGCGACCGGCCGGCGCCCCGCCCCGGAGGGCCGGGCGACCGGTCGGGTGTCCGCCGACCGGTCAGGTGTCGTCGCCGATGACCGGCTGCGGCAGGGTGCCCGCGTTGTGCTCCAGCAGGCGCCAGCCGCGCGCCCCCCGACCCAGCACGGACCAGCAGCAGTTGGACAGGCCGCCGAAGCACTCCCAGAGCGCCGGCTCCAGCCCGAGCAGCCGCCCGAGCATGGTGCGGATGGTGCCGCCGTGGCTGACCACGACCAGGGTGCCGTTCTCCGGCAGCTTGTCGACCGCCGCCAGCACCACCGGCACCGAGCGGTCCGCGACCTCCGTGGACAGCTCGCCGCCGCCCCGTCGCACCGGCTCGCCCTGCGCCCAGGCCGCGTACTCCTCGGGGAATCGGGCCCGGATCTCCGCGTTGGTCAGACCCTGCCACTCGCCCGCGTACGTCTCCCGCAGGCCCTCGTGGTGCTGGACGTCCAGGCCGGTGACCCGGGCGAGCTCCTCGGCGGTGCGCCTGGCGCGCTTGAGGTCCGAGGAGATCAGCAGGTCGGGCCGGAGCCCGGAGAGCAACCGGGCGGCCCGCTGCGCCTGCAGCACGCCCTGGCCGGTCAGCTCGATGTCCGTGGTGCCCTGGAACCGCGATTCGAGGTTCCAGGAGGTCTGGCCGTGCCGCCAGAAGACGATGCGCGGGCCCCGCGCGGTCCGGCTCAGCTGTAGTCCTCGGCGCCGAAGTCGTCGGCCGGGGCCTGCTCGGCCGGGGCGACGGCGTTGCCGGCCGCGTCGGTGTGCGCGCCCTCGGGGCGGTTGCGGGAGGCCAGCGCGTCCTCGGGGAGCGGCAGCTCGGGGCAGTCCTTCCAGAGGCGGTCCAGCGAGTAGAAGGAGCGCTCCTCGGAGTGCTGCACGTGGACCACGATGTCGAGGTAGTCGAGCAGGATCCAGCGGCCCTCGCGCTCGCCCTCGCGGCGCACCGGCTTGATGGACAGCCGCTCGCGCAGCTGGTCCTCGATCTCCTCGGCGATCGAGCGGACCTGGCGGTCGTTGTTCGCGGAGGCGATCAGGAAGGCATCGGTGATCGACAGCACCTCACTGACGTCGAACGCGATGATGTTGTGGGCCAGCTTGTCGGCCGCCGCCTGGGCGGCGACGGTGATGAGTTCCTGGCTGTGGGCGGTGACGGTCACGGTGTACTTCCGGCTCGGCGGCTTGGACGGCGCCCCGGCGCGGGCCGAGGTCGCCTTCCAGGATCTCACGCCGCCGTGGCGGCCCCGGAACCGATTTCCGGAGCCACCGCCGACCGGGCCGCCGAGTACGCCGTCGGCCACGCCGTCGATCAGCCCTTCGACCGGGCCGGAGGGCGCGCCCGCGACCGGGCCGAGGAGCGCACCGCGGGAGCCGGCCGGCGGGCCGCCGCGGGCAGGCCCGTGACCGGGCCCGGCCCGCGGCCCCGCGTCACGGGGCCTTCGGCGGCTGGTAGTCCTTGCCGAGCACGACCACCAGGTCCGCGTTCTGCGGGTCGGTGACCTTCTTCACCACCGTCTCCGGCAGGTTGAGGCTGAGCGCCAGCGACTTCGCCGCGGCCTGCCTGGCGTCGTCGGTGTAGCGGATCTCGGTGGCCGCCTGCGGCGCGCTCTTCGCCCCGCCCGGGACGAAGGTCAGACCCGCGTTCACCACCTGCACCTGGGCGGCGGCGGCCGCCTGCTCGTTGCCGGTGGCGTCCTGGATCGAGACGCGGGCCGCGCCCTCCCCGGCCTGGGCCGACTTCACGGTGCCGCCCAGCACCTCCTTGACCTGCTTGCCCGCCGTGGCGTCGTCCAGCGTGCCGTCCGGCCGGACCGGCAGCGCCGAGGTCGACAGGTGGCCGTCCTTGGCCTGCTGCGCCAGCTGGGCCAGCACGCCGGCCAGCGCGTCCTCGGGCAGCGAGGGGTCGAGCACCGCGTTCATCCGGTGCACGGCGTCCTTGGCGTCCGCGAACTCGGTCGGCGTGGTCCGCACCACCGCGTCCATCACCTGGCCGAACCGGGCCAGCTGGGCGTCCCGGGGCTCACCGGCCGCCTGGTAGGTCGCGTACTCGACCGCGGCCTGCCCGCTCAGCAGGGTGTTCTTGCCCGCCGGGGCCAGCAGCTTGCCCTCCGGCTTGCCGCCGTCGTGGACCTCGGCGTTGGTGTCCACCCGGACCCCGCCCAGCTGGGAGACCAGCAGCCGCAGGTACGGGGTGTCCAGCCGCCAGGTGCCGGCCACCGGCGCGCCCAGCACGGTGGCCAGGCCGTCCCGGGTGGCGGACGGACCGATGCTGTCCATCGCCTGGCCGAGGGTGGTGAGCGGCGGGTCGCCCGGGCTGGGCAGCTTCAGCGTGTCCGGCAGCAGCAGCACCGAGCCCTTGTGCCCGGCGCCGTCGTTGACCAGCAGCGCCGTGGACACCTTGCCCTGCAGGTCGCGCAGGTGCACCACGTTGACCGCGCGCCCGCCGGCCGCCGCGCTCGCCGTCTTCTCGTCCTTCTTGGTGAACCACACGTAGCCGCCGGCCCCGGCCGCCGCGATGACCAGCGCCACCGCGGCGCCGACCAGGCGGTTGCGCAGCTTGCGCCGCCGCTCGTCGCGCCGCTCGGTGCGGGACTCCGCGAACTTCAGCCAGTCGATGACGTCCTCGGACTCCTCCGCCTCCTCGTCGACGAAGGTGAACTCGCCCGTGGTGTAGGCGTCCTTGGGCGCACGGCTCCCCGCGCGAGCGGCGCGGCTGCCGCCGACCTGCTCGGACGGCTCCGACCGGGCGGGCGCCGGCTCGGCCGCGGCCGGCCGGGGCGTGCGCGGGC
>NZ_JBSGFD010000325.1:0-6016 GCF_053603215.1 Kitasatospora sp. NPDC004240
CCCGGCCGCCCCGCCCGGGTGCTCGCCGCCGCGCCCGGGCAGCCCTGCACCGGCGTCTGGGAGCCGCTCGCCGCGCTCGTCCCCGGCCCCGGGGAGCCGGCCCTGCGGGTCGCGCTCGCCGAGTACGACCGGAGCCTGCGCTACCTGGCGCTGTGCGTGACGACCCTGGACCCGGAGCCCGAACCGTCCGAGGAGGCCGCCCGATGACCACCCTGCACGAGAGCCCCGCCGACGCGGCCGCGGCGGTCCGCCGCACCGCGCGCCAAGGCGGCCTGGTCGCCGCGCTCACCGCGCTCCAGGCCGAACTCGCCCCCGGCGCCCTGCCGCTCGGCCCGGCCGGCCACGCGCTGCTGCCCGAGGCGGCGGCCCGCGCGGCCACCACCGTCCGCCACGGCGGGCGCACCGCCCCCCGCGACCCGGCCGCCGAGACCGCGCTGCCGCCCGTACGGCTGCACGGCGAGACCCTGCTGCCGGTGCGCCACCCGCTGCCGTCCGGCGCCGCCGGCACCGACGACCGCTGGACGCTGGGCCTGGCCCGGCTGCGGCTCGGACTGTCCGAGGCACTGCTCGACTCCTGCCTGGAGTACCTCGGCGCCCGCACCTCCGGTGATACCCCGCTGCTGCTCCAGCAGCTGGTGAGGGGCAGCCTCGCCGAGGCCCTCACCGAGCACCTGATGCTGGCCGAACTGCTCGACGAGGACGCCGAGTTCGACGCCGGTCAGCTGACCGAACTGCACCGCACCATCACCCGCACCGACCGGAGCCTGCTCCGGCTGCTCGGCGGCCACGGCTTCCGCGCCGACGGCCCCGGCCAGAGCGCCCACGTCTCCGAGCTGCTCGCGGACGTCCACACCGGAAGCCCGGACGGGAAGGAGCCGACCCCGTGACCCGACTCGACGAACGGATCAGGACCCTCCAGCACACCGCGCGCGAGTGGGCGGACCAGATCCGCCCGCTGGTGCTCGACCTGGACGCCGACCCCGAGGTCGTCCGCGACCACCTCGACCTGCCGCTGGTCACCTACCTGTCCCGCACGCCGATCCCGCAGGAGCACCAGAGCGACCCGCTGGTGATCGACGGGCACGCCTACTACGGCACCGGCGGTCTGGAACGGGTGGTGTTCTGCGAGGAGATCGCCGCGGTCGACACCGGCATGCTGCTCGCCGCCCCCGGGCCCTCGCTCTCCGGCGTGCTGGTCCACCTGCTCGGCGACCCGGAGCAGCAGGCCTGGTTCTACGGCCGGCTGCTGGAGAAGCCCACCTGGACCTTCCTCGCGCTCACCGAACCCGAGCGCGGCTCCGACGCCGGCTCGCTCACCACCACCCTCACCCCCGGCGCCGACGGCGGCCCGCTGCTGCTGAACGGCGCCAAGAAGTTCATCGGCAACGCCGCCCGCGGCGAGCTCGGCGTGGTCTTCGCCCGCACCCGGCCCGGCCCGCTCGGCGTGGTCGCCGCCCTCGTCGAGACCGACCAGCCCGGCTTCAAGGCCGAGCCGTTCGGCACCGTCGGACTGCGCGGCAACCAGATCAGCGAGGTCGCCCTGACCGACGTCGAGGTGCCCGAGGAGCGGGTGCTGGGCCGCCACCTCTCGCCCACCCGGCGCGGCATGATGGGCGCCGTCCAGGGCTTCAACCGGCTGCGCCCCGGCGTCGCCGCGCTCGCCCTCGGCATCGCCCGCGGCGCCCACGAGTACGTGCTCGCCAACCGCCGCACCCTGCGCGCCGACGAGGCCGCCCGGGTGGAGCGCACCGCGCTGCGGATCGAGGGCGTCCGCCGCCTGGTGCGCCGCGCCGGGGTCGCCGTCGACCGGGACGAGCCCTCGCTCGGCCACCTCGCCTCCGCCGCCAAGGCGCAGGCCGCGCAGCTCGCCGAGGAGGTCACCACCGAGGCGCTGGAGTACTTCGGCGCCGGGGCCCGGCTGGAGCACCCGCTGCTGGACAAGTACGCCCGCGACGCCCGGGGCGTGGAGTTCATGGAGGGCACCCGCAACATCCAGCGGCTCAACCTCTTTCAGGGCCTCTCGCAGGGGAAGATCGACCGTGGCTGAGCCCGCCGCCCCCGTCGCGGGTACCCCGGGCCGGGCCGTGCTGCGGCTCGCCGGGCCGATGCTGCTGGCCGACGTGGTCGGCGTGCTGGTGCCGATCGCCGTGGTCGCCCTGATGGGGCGGATGGTCGGCGACGAGGCGCTGTACGTGCGGGCGCTGTTCATGCCGGTGGAGTTCCTGTTCATCGCGCTCACCACCGGCTTCGGGGTCAGCAACCAGGTCGCCGCCGCCATCGCGCACGGCGCCGGCGACCGCCGGGCGGTCACCGCGGTGATGCTCGGCATGGCCCGCCTCGGCCTGATCGCCGGCGTGGTGGTCAGCGTGCTGCTGATCGCCGCCGCGCCGCTGCTCGGCGACCTCCTGGACGTCTCCGACGCGGCCCGCGACGACTTCACCGCGTTCCTGCGCGAGATCGCCCCGGCCTCGGTCCTGCTGCTCGGCCCCGCGCTGACCGCCGCCACCCTGCGCGGCTGCGGCCTGGCCCGGCAGGCGGCGGCGGTCACCCTGCTGGCCGCCGCCACCGAGGTCGGCGGGGTCGCGCTGTTCGGCATCACCGCGGACCTCGGCGTGGACGGCGTGCCGCCGGCCGTCGCCCTCTCCGGGCTGGCCGGCACCGCGCTCGGCTGGCTGCTGCTGCGCCGGGCGGGCCTGGTCGGCCCGGCCGCCGGGAGGATCCGTCCGGCCCCGCCCAAGGTCGCCGCCGAGGAACTGCTCTCGGTCGGTATCCCGGTCGCCGCCTCGTACCTGGTGATCTTCGCCAGCAACCTGGCGCTGATGTGGGTGGTCACCCCGTTCGGCCCGCTGGTGCAGTCCGGCTTCGCCAACGCGGCGACCCTGCAGACCCTGCTGATCATGCCCGGACTGGTGCTCGGCTCGGCCATCGCCATCGTGATGAACGGGCACCGCGGCGCCGGCCGCACCGAACTGCTGGAGCCCACCCTCCGGGCCGGGCTGTGGATCGCCGCCGGCGCGTACGCGGTGCTCGCCGCCGCCGCCTACCTCGGCCGGCACCTGTTCGCCGACCTGATGACCGGCAACGCGGTGATCGCCGAGGAGACCGCCCGCTACCTGGAGGTGGTCGGGCCCAGCTACCTGCTGATGGGCTTCGTGCTGGCCGCCCTCACCGCGCTGGAACAGCTCGGCGGCGGACCGCTGGCCCTGGCCATGAACGCCGCCTACTTCGTCGGTGTGGCGGCGGTCGGCGGCTGGATCGCCCGCTCGACGCAGGACCCGGTCGGGCTGTACCGGACCATGGCGGGCTTCAACGGGCTCGGCGTGGTGGCGGTGGTGGTGACGGTCGTCTTCGTCCGCCGGCTGGTCGCCCGGGAGGGCGCGGCGGCGGCCGGCTCCGGGGACGACTCCGATTCCGCGGCCGGTCACGGTTCCGGTGCCGCGGCCGGTCCCGAGGGGCTCCCGCAGCCCGCCGACAGCGCCCGCTGAACGGCACCCGCCGGCCACCTTGCCAACACCCGACCACGCCCGACCACACCCGACCACGCCCGACCACACCCACCCCGCCGACACCCGACCCGAAGAGCACAGGGGGAACGCAGATGGCGCACCGGACACCGGACGCCGTGACACACCGGATCGCCTTCACCGGCGACCGCGCCGCCACCGGCCCGGCCACCTGGGGCCAGAAGCAGATCTGGCGGGACATCCAGTGGATGCTCCCCGACACCGCCTTCTTCAACGTCTCGCTGGTGACCCTCGTCCCGCCCGGCGTGAGCGTGCCGGACGTCCTGGAGCAGCTGGCCGAGCTGGTCACCCGGCACGAGTCGCTGCGCACCCTGGCGGTCATCGGCGAGGACGGCGAGCTGGGCCAGCGGGTGCTGGCCGGGGGCGAGATCGAGGTCGAGGTGCTGTCGCTGACCGGCGCCGAGCACGGCGCCGAGCTGCGCGAACACTTCACCGAGGCCGAGGGGCGGCTGCTGGCCCGCGGCTTCGACAACACCGTGGACGTGCCGTTCCGGGCCCTGGTCGGCGCCCTGGACGGCGCCCCGCAGGCCGTGGTGCTCTGCCTCTCGCACTTCGCCGCCGACCTGATCAGCACCCGGCTGCTGATCGGGGAGCTGACCGGACTGCTCGCGGCCCGCGCCGCCGGTGAGGCCCCGCCGGCCCGCCGCCCGGCCCGCGAGCCGCTGGAGCAGGCCGCGTTCGAGCTCTCCCCGGCCGGCGCCCGGCTGGAGGAGAAGGCGCTGCGGTACTGGCGCGACCAGCTCGACCGGGCCCCGGCGGACACCTTCCCCCGGCCGCCCGGCGAGTCGGCCGGCCCGCGGTTCTGGCGCGGCGAACTGATCTCCCGCGCCGTCCCGCAGGCCCTCCAGGCCGCCGCCGAACGGCACCGCACCAGCATCCCCACCGTCCTGCTCGCGGCCACCGCCACCCTGCTGGCCCGCTCCGAGGGGCTGAAGACCTGTGGGCTCAAGCTGGTGGTCGGCAACCGCTACCGGCCCGAACTGCGGGACGCCGTGGGCAATCTGACCCAGGAGGTGTTCGCCGCGGTGGACGTCTCCGGGGAGACCGTCGCCGAGGTGGTGAAGAGCGCCTGGTCGGCCGCGCTCGCCGCCTACCGCAACGGCCAGTTCCGCCCCGAGCGGGCCCGCGTACTGGCCGAGGAGGCCGGGGTTGCCGCGGACTGCCTGCTCAACGACCTGTGGTCGATGACCTGGGACGCCACCGCCCGCCCCACCGCGTCCGCCGCCGAACTCGCCGCGGCCGCCGAGGAGTCGGAGTTCCGGTGGGCGGAGCGCGGCGAGCAGGACGAGGTGGCGTTCTTCCTGGAGCTGTTCGACGTCTTCGGCGAGCCCGACCTGGTACGGATCGCGCTGCTCGCCGACACCACGCGGATGGCCCCGGAGCGGATCGAGGGCTTCCTCTTCGGCCTGGAGCGGCTGCTGCTGGCCCTGGCCGGGGGCGAGGTGGCACCGACCGACTTCCCGGCCGTCGCCGGGCTCGCCGTCCCCGAAGGGTCGTCCCGGTGACCGCCCGCACCCCGCTGATCGCCGCCCGTGCGCCTGGGGGCACCCGCGTCGTGGCCGCCGCCCGTACGCCTCGGCGGGCCGTGGGGGCCGCGGGCGCGGCGGCGACCGTCGAGGTCTGGCGGTTCCCGCTGGACCTCGACGAGGCGCGGGTCGAGCGGCTGACCGGACTGCTCGACGAGCGGGAACGCGGGCGCCTGGCGGCCCTGGAGGATCCCGAGCACCGCCGCCGCTTCGCCGTCTCGCACGGCTGCGTCCGGCTGGTCCTCGGCGGGCGGCTCGGGGTGCACCCGGCCCGGGTCTGGCTGCGGACGGGCCGTTGGGGCAAGCCCGAGCTGGACGGGGGCGCGGCCACCCGCCGGCTGCGCTTCAGCCTCTCGCACTCCGGCGACCTGGCGGTGCTCGCGCTCTGCCACGGCCGGGACGTCGGCGTGGACGTCGAACTGGTCCGCCCCGACCGGGACGTGACCCGCTTCGCCGCCCGCTGGTTCTCCCCCGAGGAGAGCGCGTGGGTGGCCGGGGCCCGCCCGCCGGAGCGGATCCGGCGGTGCCTGCGCCTGTGGACCCGCAAGGAGGCCTGCGTCAAGGCGGCCGGCGGCCGGCTGGTGCAGGGCCTGCGGCTCGCGGTCGGGACCGGCCCGGGGCCGCGACTGGTGGACGGTGCCCACGGCGGACTGCCCGGCACCTGGACGGTGGCGGGCCTGACGACGGGCCCCGGCCACGTGGGCGCGGTGGCGGCCGAAGGCGCCCGCCCCTTCCGGGTGGTGCACCGCCACCTGCGGGCGGCGCGGGGCGGCGGGGCCCCCGGGCACGCCCCCGATGACAAGTACGGCTCCCTGGACAGAAGCAGCGAAGACTGAGAAGGAGAACATCATGGGTTCGGTTCGCGTGGCCGTCGTGGGCGTCGGCAACTGCGCCGCGTCGCTGGTGCAGGGTGTCGAGTACTACAAGGACGCCGACCCGGCCGGCAAGGTCCCCGGGCTGATGCAC
>NZ_JBSGFD010000326.1:0-6007 GCF_053603215.1 Kitasatospora sp. NPDC004240
ACCCTCGCCGCGTACGGCACCGGCACCGCCCGCCCGGTCGTCGCCGGCAGCGCGGCGGGCACGGAGAAGGCCGCCGTCCACCTGTACAACGTCGAGCAGTGGGAGATCCACGACCTGGAGATCACCTTCCGGGACACGGGCACCACCAAGCGCGAACGCAACGGACTGCTGGTCGAGATCGCCGACCTGCCCGACGGCGTCGGCAGCCACTACCTCGTCGACGATGTCTACGTCCACGACGTCAACGGCGACGCCACCAAGTGGTCCAACGGCATCCAGCTGCGCGTCTCCGGCACCACCACGCCGACCAACTTCGACGACGCCGTCGTCCAGAACTCCCGCATCGACAACGTCGACCGCGAAGGCCTCACCAACCGCTCCACCTGGATGTGCCGCCCCCAGTACGGCACCGGTGACAACTGCGGGACCACGGTCAACTGGCGCCCCAGCACCCGGCTGGTCTTCCGCGGGAACACCATCAGCAACACCGGAGGCGACGGCATCGTCCTGCGCGCCGCCGACCACGCCCTGATCGAGCACAACACCGCGTACGACATCGCCATGCGCCCGATGGGCGCCAACGCGGGCATCTGGACCATCAACTCCGACGACACCCTCGTCCAGTACAACGAGGTCCACCACGTCCGCCGGCTGCCGGACAACGGCGACGGCCAGGCCTTCGACTCCGACTACGCCAACAACCGGGCCGTCTTCCAGTTCAACTACAGCCACGACAACGAGGGCGGCTTCATGCTCTTCTGTGGCTCCTGCGGCTCCGGCTCCAGCACCACCGGCACCGTGGTGCGCTACAACCTCAGCCACCACGACAAGGGCCGCTGGCTGACCGCCTCCGGCGAGAACAGCGCCGACATCTACCACAACACGGTCTACCTGCCCGCCGGATCCACCACCGACATCGTCCAGGACGGCTACGGCGACACCAAGGCCCGCTTCACCAACAACGTCTTCCACAACCTCGGCAGCGGCGGCTACGACGCCCTGGACGGCAAGAGCTCCTACCCGTACGAGGCGGAGAACTTCACCTGGGCCGCGAACACCTTCTACGGCAACCACCCCGCCAACGAGCCGGCCGACCCGGAGAAGAAGACCTACGACCCGCAGTTCGTGAACGCCGGCGGCACCACCCCGGCCGACTACAAGCTGAGCGCGAACTCCCCGGTCCGCGGCACCGGCACCACCATCCCCACCCTCGGCACCCAGGACTACTTCGGCAACGCCCTGCCGCAGGTCTGCCGCCCCGACCGCGGCTTCCACCAGGGCGCGGCCTTCGACGACAGCACCTGCACCCCGGTCAACCTGGTCCGCAACTCCGGCTTCGAGAACACCGCCCTCAACCCCTGGACCAGCTACGGCGGTGTCACCCTCGACGGCACGACCAAGTACGCCGGCAGCCGCGCCGTGAAGGTCGGCCCGTCCCAGGCCGCCGCCGAGCAGATCATCCAGGTCAAGCCCAACACCACCTACACCCTCAGCGGCTGGGGCAAGGTCTCCGCGAGCGGTACCGAACTCTCCCTCGGCGCCAAGCAGTACGCCGCGACCGGGTCCGTCAGCACCGTCTTCACCGGCACCACGTTCACCAACCGCTCGACCACCTTCACCACCGGCCCCGACGCCACCACGGCCAAGATCTACTGCTACGCCCGCAGCGGCACCGGCTACGGCTGGTGCGACGACATCACCGTCCGCGCGAACTGACCGACCACCCTCCCACACCCGGCGCCGAGCCACCCCCCCACGGGCTCGGTGCCGGGCCCTTGCGGTCGATGCCCGGCCCGCCCGCCCGGATGCCCCGCCCGCCCGGACGCGCGGGGCGGGCCGGGTGGGCCGGGTATCCGGGTCGTTCAGGCCCCGACCGTGAGCCCCCGCCGGCGCATCTCCTCGACGGTGACCCGCTGCGCCGCCTCCAGGGCCGCGGGCAGGGTGCCGCCGCCCCGGCCGAGCCGGCCGAAGCCCTCCCGGAGCGAGCCGAAGGTGGTGCCGACGGCCGGCCCCCACTGCCAGGTCGGCCGGACCGCGCCCGCGGCCCGCTCGAGGACGGCGTACACGTCCTGGCCGCCGTAGAAGTCGGTGCGGAAGGCCTGCCTGGCCACCGGCACCAGGGCCGGGGCGGCCGGGTAGGAGGAGGAGGTGCCGGAGGCGATGCGGGCCTTGATGCCCTCGGCGGTGGTGGTGGCCCAGGTGGCGAACTCGACGGCGGCCTTGGCCTTCCTGCTGTCCTTGGAGACGGCGAAGGTGGTGCCGCCGAGCATGCCGCTGGCGGGGCCGCCGTCCCAGCTCGGCAGCGGGGCGACGGCCCACTTGCCGTCGGCGCCCGGCAGCGTGCCGCGGAGGACCCCGGCGCCCCACGAGGCGCCGAGGTAGCCGCAGGTCTCCCCGGCCAGCAGTGAGGCCTTCCACTCGTCGCTGAACGAGGCTTGGACCCGTACCAGGTCGTCGGTGACCAGCCGCTGCCAGAAGTCGGCCGTCTGGCGGGTGCGTCCCCGGGTGAGGTCCACCGACCAGAGGTCCCCGGCGCCGGTGAACCAGTGGGCGTCGGCCTGCCAGGCCATCGCCGCGAAGGTCGCGGGGTCGTCGGGGAAGAAGGTCGCGATCCGGGTGCGTGGCACCGCCGATCTGAGCCGCTGGGCGGCGGCGCGGAACTCCTCCCAGGTACGCGGCACTTCGACGCCGGCCTGCGCGAACAGGTCCTTGCGGTAGTAGAACGCCTGCGGGGCAGCGTCGAGCGGCAGCGCCCACAGCCGTCCCCCCGCGGTGCAGAGGTGGACGGCCTGCGGCAGGTACCCCTCGCGCACCGGGGTCGGCACCAGCCCGGTGATGTCCTGGACGGCACCGCGGCCCACGAAGTCGGGCAGCTGCGAGTACTCGACGTTGAAGACGTCCGGCGCGCCGCCCGACGCGGCGGCCTCGGCGATCCGCGCGTAGCCGCCGGCGTTGCCGGCCGGGATCTCCTCGAACACCACCCGGATGTCGGAGCGGCTGCCGTTGAACGCCTCCACCACCTCCCGGGTGCCCTTGGCCCAGCCCCAGAAGGCGAGGGTGGTCGGTTGGCCGGAGGGGGTGGGGTCGGTCCCGGCGCACCCGCTGACGGAGGAGGGGACGAGGACGGCGCCGGCGGCGGCCAGGGCGGTGCGGAGGACGGTTCGACGGGGGAGGGACGGGTTCTGCACGTACGGCTCCTGGCGGACGATGGGGAGGACCGGGCCGGGGTGCGGCGGGGCCGGTCGAGGGTGGATGCGGCGGACGCGGCCGGCACGGCGTCACGGCGGGGTGACCCCCGGCGCCGGGGTGGCAACGGCTGCGTTCGCCCGCACCCTAGGGTGATCATCCGACCGGGTCAATGCACCTCGATCCAATTGACGGCCAATTGATCGAATGATCGGAAGTGGTGGGGTGCGGGGCCGTCGTCCGGGTCTCGCGGCGCACTGCGGGGGCTCGGCCGACCGGGCAAGCGCGGGCGGGGCCCCGGTGGGAAAATCGGACCGACGGAGAGGTTCCGGATGGATCACGAGACCGCCGCCGGCCGCGGTGCCAGCCGGGGCTACCGGTACACGCCGGACGCGAGCGCCGAGCCGCCCGCGGAGCTCGCCCGCGCGGCCGCCGCGGCGGTGGGCCCGGACTGCCGGTTCACCGGCTGGTCGGCCGCGGCCGAGGAACTCCTCGGCTACTCCGCGGACGACGTGATCGGCCGGCCCGTCGCCTCCCTCCTCGTCCATCCGCCGGAGGGCGACGACCTGCCGCGCGGGTACGACAGGTCCGCGGTCGTCGAGGTGCGGCACGCCGACGGCTGGCCACGGCGCCTCGGTGTCCGTACCTGGCAGGCGCACGGCGCATCCGACCAGCCGGCCGCCACCCTGGTCGTCGCGTACGACATCACCGGCGCCCCGTGGTGGGAGGCCAACCGGTCGATGCTGGAACGGATGCTCGCCCGCTCCCCGGTCGGCATCGGCGTCCTGGACACGCGACTGCGGTACGTCTGGGCCAACGACGAACTGGCGCGGCTCGGCGGGGTCGGCCTCCAGGAGCGCATCGGCCGCACGTACGCCGAGGTCCAGCCGCTCATGGACCACGTCACCGCGGAGGACGCGATGCGCCGGGTCCTGGAGACCGGGGCCCCCGCCCTGGACCTCGAACTCACCGGCCGGCTCCGTCGCGACCCGCGCCGCTCCCACGCGGCGGCGGCGACGATCTTCCGCCTGGAGGACGCCGGCGGCCGGGTCCAGGGCCTGTGCCTGATGGTCACCGACGCCACCGACCGCTGGCGCTCCAGGGAGCGGCTCGCCCTGCTCAGCGACGCGGGCGAGCGGATCGGCACCACCCTCGACGTGCGCCACACCGCCCAGGAGATCGCCGACTTCTGTGTGCCGCGGCTCGCCGATCTCGTCCTCGTCGACCTGCTGGACGAGGTCCTCGCCGGTGACGAGGTCGCCCCGCTCGCCGCCGACCGCCCCGCCGTCCTGCGCCGGGCGGCCCACCAGTCACGACGTCCGGGCGCCCCCGAGACGATCATCGAGATCGGCCAGGAGAGCCGCTACGCGCCCACCTCCCCGCCCGGCCAGTGGCTCCTGGACGGACGGGCCCGACTGGAGCGCCACCTCGACCTCGACGTCGGCACCTGGCCGCGGGAGGACCCCGAACGGGCCGAGCAGGTCCGCCGCTACGGCATCCACTCCGGCCTGATCGTCCCGATCCGGGCCCGCCGGACGACGCTCGGCATCGTCACCCTCCTGCGGAGCCAGCGCGCCGACCCCTTCGAGGACGAGGACCTGGAGGCGGCCCAGGCCGTCATCGACCGGGCGGCGCTGTCCCTGGACAACGCCCGGCGCTTCACCCGCGAGCACACCACGGCGCTCGAACTCCAGCAGAGCCTGCTGCCCAGGCTCCCGACCGGCGGCAGTCTGCACAGCGCCGCCCGCTACTTCCCCGCGGACCCGGTGGCCGGCGTCGGCGGCGACTGGTTCGACGTGATCACGCTCTCCGCCGGTCGCTCGGCCCTGGTCGTGGGCGACGTGGTCGGCCACGGCCTGGACGCGGCCGCGGCCATGGGCCGGCTGCGCGGCGCCCTGCTCGCCCTGGTCGACATGGACATGCCTCCGGATGAGCTGCTGGCCC
Source organism: Kitasatospora sp. NPDC004240 (assembly GCF_053603215.1). Taxonomy (NCBI): domain Bacteria; kingdom Bacillati; phylum Actinomycetota; class Actinomycetes; order Kitasatosporales; family Streptomycetaceae; genus Kitasatospora; species Kitasatospora sp. NPDC004240. The sequence continues at coordinate 5,131 of NZ_JBSGFD010000326.1, forward strand.
ACCTCGACGACCTCGTCCTCACCTTCATCGACGACGACCCCTCCGCCGACGGCCGGGTCGCCAACACCCTGCTCGGCTCCACCTGCCTGGTCGCCGTCCTCGACCCGGTCGCCGGGAGCTGCGCCCTCGCCCGCGCCGGCCACCCGCCCCCGGTCGTGGTCGGCCGCGACGGCTCCGTCCGCTTCGTCGACCTGCCGGCCGGCCCGCCGCTCGGGCTGGGCGCCGTGCCCTTCGAGGCCGCCGAGATCGACCTGCCGCCCGACGGTCTGCTGGTGCTGTACACGGACGGCCTCCTCGCCCGTTCGGGGGAGGACCCGGCCGCGGGCATGGAACGGCTGCGGCAGGTGCTGGAACGCACCCCCGCCGACCCGGAGGCCGCGTGCGAGGCCGTGGTGGCGGCGCTGGACCCCGGCCGGGCCGACGACGACGCCGCGCTGCTGATCGCCCGCTGCCCCGCGGTGCCGGCGGAGCATGTGACGGTCCTCGACGTACCGCCCGAGCCCGCCGCCGTCGCGGGCGTGCGCGCCGCGGTCACCCGGCGGCTGGCCGACTGGGGGCTGGCGGAGGAGCTCGGCTTCGCCACCGAGCTCATCGTCAGCGAGCTGGTCACCAACGCGCTCCGCTACGGGAGGCCGCCGGTGCGCCTGCGGCTGATCCGGCACTCCGTGCTCACCTGCGAGGTCTTCGACGCCAGCAGCACCGCACCGCGGCTCAAGCACGCCCGGACCACCGACGAGGGCGGCCGCGGACTGTTCCTGGTCGCCCAGCTCAGCCGGCGCTGGGGCACCCGGCACACCCGTGAGGGCAAGGTCATCTGGTCCGAGCAGGACCTGCCCTGAGGCCTGTCCGACGAGCCCCGGCCCGGCCCCGTGGGTCG